>NZ_PTXM01000036.1:0-55738 GCF_004343765.1 Burkholderia sp. SRS-25 | reverse complement strand
AGGTGAAGCGGCCTTCCTTGCCGTTGTGCCAGCGTTGCGTGAGGTTGCCGCGCGCGTCGTACTGGTAGTGGGTGCCGGCGTATTGCTTGAGCAGGTTGTCCAGCGCCTTGATGCGTGGCATGCGCTGGCGCTCGGCTTCGCGCTGCTCGGCCGGATCGATCAGGTTGCTCGCCGGATCGAAGTCGAAGGTCTCGTGGCCGAGCCGGCTTTGCGCTTCGAGCAGGCGGCCCACCGGATCGTAGCGGTACGCAAGCTGCCCGCGCCGTGTGTCGTTGATGTCGGTGAGCTGGCCGCTGGCGTCGTAGCGATAGCGGCGCACCAGCAGGCGGTTGCCGCCTGCGGTGTGTGTGGGAGCGGGCATGTCGCGCGCGAGCACCTGCTCGCTGAGCCGCCCCATGGCGTCCCACTGCTGCGTTTGCAGCAGGCGGTTGCCTTGCAGGCGCGCGACCTCGCGGTGCAGGTCATCACGCTCGTAGCTGACCAGTTCGCGCTCGTCGAGCTGCAGCGCCAACAGGTGGCCGCTGCCGTAGGTGAGCCAGCTGACGCGGTGGCCGTCCGGGCGCACGGTGGCGATGCGCTGGTTCAGCGCATCGTATTCGTGCTGCCACACCCCAACCAGCGGCTGGCCCAGGCGGGTGTAGTGCTGGTGCTCGCGCACCAGGTTGCCTGCCGGGTCGCGGAACCATTGCAGGCGGCTGTCGGCATTGCAGGCCAGCTCCAGGTTGCCGTTGCGGTCGTAGGCGAAGGTCTCGACCTGCCAGTCTTGCTCGCGTGGGGCCGCGTCGCCGGTTTGCAGCGCAGCGCGCCGCTCGGTGAGGCGACCCATCCGGTCAAAGGTGTAGGCGGTGGTGCGCTGCCCGTCGATGGCGCGCGCCAGTGTGCCGGTCTCTTCCTCGTATTCGTAGCGCGTGGTGGCACCATCGAAGCCGGTTTCCGCCAGCAGGCGGCCGACCGGATCGTAGTGGAACTCGGCATCGCGGCCGTTCTCGTTGCGCAGCGCGGTGAGCTGGCCGAGCTTGTCCCACTGGTAGCGCAGAGACTGGCCAGCGGCGTCCACGCGTTTTGCCAGCAGGCCGGCTTCGGTGTAGTCCCACTGCGTGCGCCGGCCCAGCGCATCCACATGCGTGAGCAAGCGGCCTTCGGCATCGCGCTCAAAGCGCTCTTCAGTGTCGTCCGGGTAGCGGATGGCGACAAGCTGTCCGGCCTCGTAGCGGTAGCGTGTGATCTGCCCAGCCGCGTTGGTGAACTGCACGAGCTGGCCGCGCTCGTCGTAGGTCCAGGTGCTGGCCTTGGCGGAGCAGTCCACGTAGCGGGTGAGCTGGCCGTTGGCGTTGTACTCGAGTTGCTTCTGCTTGCCGCTCGCATCGGTAATGCCGATCGGCAGGCCCATCAGGTTGTAGGCGTATTCGGTCTTGTTGCCCAGCGGGTCGATGGCCTCCGTGAGCCGGCCGCGGGTGTCGTAGTCGCGCAGCCAGAGGCCGCCCTCGGCGTCGCTGATCTTGATGAGCTGGTTCTTGGTGTCCCACGCGTAGTGCACGGTACTGCCGTCGTCACGGATGTGTTCGAGCAGGTTGCCGACCTCGTCGTAGGCGTAGCTGTCTTTGCTGCCGTCTGGATGGATGTGCTGGACGACGTTCTTGGCCTCGTCGCGGAACAACCATTCGGAGCGCTTGTCCGGGTGGACGATGCGGTAGGTGTAGCCCAAGTGGTCGTAGTAGTGCCGGGTCTCCTGGCCGTGGGCGTCGGTGACGTAGGTGAGGCGGAGGTTTTCGTCCCAACGAAGCTGAGTATCAAAGCTGCCGTCATCGGCCCATTCGCGCACGGCGCGGGCATTGGGGCCGTCACCTTCCCATTGCAGGTTCATGCCACGCCCGGTGCGGTCGGTGTAGTGGGTGATCAGGTGGTGCTGGTACTGGTAGGTCCAGACCTGTGCGTTCTCGTCCTGGGCCAGCGTGAGGTCGCCCGCTTCATCGTAGCGATACAGGCTTAGACGGCGCTGGGGTTCGTGCTCGCCCATCAGCCATAGGCCGGTGAGGCGGCCAACCTCGTCCACCAGGGTGCCGAGGTGGACATGCGCCTGGCTGGGGTCGTCCTGGTAGGTGATCAGGTCCGACAGCACGGCGCGATTGCCGATACGGTGGTCGTAGCCGAGCAGCATACCGGCACCGCCGCGCAATTCGATGTGCACGAGCAGGAAGCGATCACCGTGGCGATGGTAGGTCTCGCGACGTTCGTGGCCACGGCACAGTACCAGTTGGTGCTCGCTCACACGGGCCAGGGTGAGTTCTTCGATTCGGTCCTGGTACTCCATACCGACTTTGGGCAGCGGGTAGTCGTGGCTGCGGCCGTCAGCGCCGTGGTAGCGCAAGCCCTTGCCGGTCACGTCTATGCGTGTGGTGTACGGGGTGATCCAGCGCGCGCCCAACTCGCCGTCATCGAATGCACCGAGACTGGAGCGGTAGGTACGTGTCCAACTGATGGGAAATGGGCCGGGCAGCGTGAAGTCGGTCTGGCTGAGTGTTTCGCTGCCCGTGGCAAAGCTGATGTTGCTGCCGGTGCCCGTGGGCGCACAGTTCTTGCATGCGCTGGGGGTTTGGTCGGCCGGACGTTCTTTGACGCGAGCCTCCAGTGATTCGCCTGGATGGAACTGTCCAGCCTTGCTCGTCGTATCGGTCTTGACATTGGCGGCCAGGGGGCGGCCAGGCCCGCGCGCTTCGAGCGACCGATGTAATTCGGCGACGATCCACCCGACACTACCTTGCGTCGCCGGATTGGCCTGAGCTCGTACCTGCGTGGCCAAGAGCGCGGCAAACTGGCGCAGTAGCTGGGCGTTTGCGGCCATCTTGGCACGCGTTTCTTTTGCAGGGTTTTGTGCCGGGGCACTCTGGCTTGTGCTGGCGGCATCGCGCTGGAACTGAAGCGCCGCGTCATAGAGGTTGGAAAACACCTCGGTGGGGTCGTGCCATGACTTCCCCGATTCGCTTTTGCCGGGTGACATGCCGACAACATTGTTCACCTGGGCCAAGGCTTCCAGACCGCTGGCGAGGTCCAGCATGAGGGTTTCGCCAAAGGTGGCGGCCTCCTCCAGCAGGCTGGGTAGCCTTTGTTTGGCCTTCTCTACAGAGTCGTTCAACTCACCCCGAATGCTGCTGTTCAGATTGATCGCAAACGTGTTGAGCAGCGCCTCCCCAATCAGGGGCTTGCCGCTGTCGCTGTTCAGGAGTTCCTGTCGTGCCAGAAACAGGGTAGGCCGCAGCGTCATGCGGGCGGGAGCGGTGGCCGGAGCGGGCATTAGACCGATCAGATTGATGCTCGCGATTGCCCAGTCCGAGGTATCACGGTCCTCGCGTGTGGTGAGGGTGACAATGTCGCCCAGCAGGTCTGCCAGATTGAGGATGTTTCGGACGGCTGGAAGATTGCCTGCAACGGTGCGCAGGCGATCCAGGGTCACAGTTCCATCGGTGATGGTGCCCAGCCATTGGTCAAATGCACCGATGGTCAGCGCCACGTCACCCAGCTGGATTTGGTTGAGCGGAGCGACGGTGATGGGACGTGCGGAGGATGCGGACGGTTCAGGTGCTTGGCTTGCCATAGGTGCTCCAGGGGCCGAGCACCACAACTACTGCCTCCGGTGAAGGAATGACTAGCAGCAGGCGCTCAGCAGATGTGGACGTACATGGACTTCTCCAGACGCAAGCGTGAAGAGTTGCTGGCGATGTGAATATGGGATCGATCTGAAAAGACGTTCAGATGGCCTGATAGCTGTACGAAATTCGTTTCAGCGCATAGCCGTTCTCGTTGGCCCAGGCCGAGAAAGGCGCACAAGGGGCAGCGGTCCTGCCAGCCCGGTGCGCCATACCTGCTCACACCACAAAATTGCGCACCGACGCCAGCCCGTCGATGTAGTCCGACCACGCCTGCAGTATCTTCTGCCTCTGTTCGGCATATTCGGACCGATTGTAGACGCCGCGCACACAGCCGATGGTGTGATTCAACGCTTTCTCCACCACGTCCGATCCCCAGCCCTGTTCGTGCCGTAGCGCGGAGGCCGTGCGCCGCAGATCATGTGTGGTGAGGGTGGGAATCTCCTGCGCCTGTAATGAAACCTTCAGCGCCTGGAAGTGACGTTTTTTACCGATGAAGGAAATACTTGCGATGCCGCGACCCGCGCTGTCGATCGTCAAACCCGCCGTCGACGATATCGTCGCGGGCCGCAAGCGGGTCGAAATCCGGTCGTGGGCGCCGCCGGCCATACCGTTGCGCGATCTCGTGCGGGTGCAGAACACGGCCTTTCTGCGGCAGGACGGGCAGGAGGACCCTGACGATATCGCGCTCGCGTCGGTCGACGTCGTGGGCGTGCACGACTGGACGCCTGATGAAGCCCGCGCGCAAGGCGAGCACGGGTGCGCCGGATACGTGTGCGGGGAACTGACGAACATGCGGGCGATCGATCCGCCGTTCCGGTGTGTCGCCAGGCGCGGCATCCATGCGCTGGACGATGATTCAGGCAAGGTGTCCTGACGATCACGCCTGCATCCGGCGTGTGCTGAGCGTCTTCCCGACACAAGAGAGCGCAGTCGCGAAACGATGGGGCACCCGGCGCATGCCGGCTGTCGGCGCTAAACCGGAATCGATCGCCCGCGAATCCTGATCCCGAGCCGAACCACACCGATCACCGCATTCGACAACCACGTGAGCAGGCGCGGCATCCCGCGCCGGCGGATATCGAGCAGCAGCACGATCCGTACTTCGTCGCTGTCGTTCCATACCTCGTGCATGAACGTGTCGTCCCACAGCAGGAAGCGTCCTTCCTCGAGCCGGTATTCGTGGCCGTCGACCTTCAGCACGGCGGCCGGCGTGCCGTCCGCGCGCTTCGGCATCGACAGCACCAGATAGCCGCGCAGGATGCCGCGAAACGGCCCGCGATGCGGGGGAATGTGCTTGCCGGGCGCGAGGAACGACAGCGATGCGGACAGCACGTCCGGCGATGTCGCGACGATCGACGCGACGGTCGGGCAGCGCGACAGGTTGCGCGGGAACGGCTGGCCGTACGCCTGCATGATGAACATCCGCCAGTCGCGTGCATCGTTGGCCGAGATGTCGTACTGCTCGCGCATGATCTCGTGAAAGCGCGGAATGCGCGGCATGTCGCGCGCCACGGCGAACGCTTCAGCCTGGATGTCGGTCCATGCGCGGACGAAACGCCCTGCGTCGGGAAACGCGGCCGTGTCGAGCACCGCGCCGCCGTCGATATGGCGGTCGAACAGCATGCGCAGCAGGCCGGCTGCATAGTCGTAAGCGACGGACATGGTCGATCGAAGGGCGATCCGTAAAGGGTGACGTCAGTCTGCCCGAAGCGCGACTGGCGCTGCGTTACGTCAGGTTACGCCGGCTGACGAAAGAATGACAGTTTCATGAACGTCCATCCCGGGGCTCGCGGCGCGGGAGACGCCACGTGATCCGAGTTGCGCGACGAGCGGGAATAAACGCAGGCGCTCCGTCGTCATACGGGTGTAGCACGTCGTCTCGTTGACTTCTCAAGGAGTGGAACATGAACACGCATTGGCTGGTGGCCGCCGCGGTGGCGGCGATTTCCCTCGCGGGTATCGCGACGCAAGCGTCGGCACAGGAACTGACGCGCGCGCAGGTCAGGCAGGAACTGATCGACGCCGAAAACAACGGACTGCGCTTCGTGACCGATACGTCGTATCCGGACGTAAGCCCGCTGTTCCAGCGGCAGGTCGAACAGATGCCGGCGCATCAGGCCCGCACGGCGGTCGGCAGCGATCCGGCCGCTTCATCCGAAGCGGGCAAGCCGGCGACGATGTCGTCGCGCCGGGGTTCTGCCGCATGCGTCGGCCCCGCGAGCTTCTGCACGATCTATTTCGGAAGCTGACGCAGCCGCCTGCGTTCGCAGGTCAGGCATTCAAGGAATTCGACACGGTTGATCGATACGGAACATTGAAGGAGTTCATGATGAAAACATATATCGCAGTACTGACGATGATCGGAGCGATCGTCGGTCAGTCGGCTTTCGCGCAATCGGCCGCGCCGCTGACGCGTGCACAGGTTCGCGACGAATTGATCCGCCTGGAAGCAGCCGGGTACGACCCGGCGAAGGGAGACGAAGGCGAGTATCCGGCGGACATCCAGGCGGCGGAAGCGAAGCTTGCCGAGCAGGACCGGGCCCGGATGGCGGCAGCCGCGCACGCACCGGCGTCCGGCATGCCGGCGCAGACCAGCAACTAGGTGTGGAAATGGTCTTGTGTGACTTCAGGCCGTCGTGTTCGCGACACGGCAGGACGGCAGCCCTTCGTGCCGCTCGACGCGGCAGAAGGGCGCCGGCCGCGATGCCGGTCATTGCGCGCCGCTTCGCGCGGCGGCGCGATCATCTCATCGGCCGCTTGCGATGAGCGGCCGGCCGGTTGTGCGATGAACCGGGACGAAGACGGTATCGATATCGGCGGCAATCCGGTTCATGCGCGCGATGGCGTGCGGTGCCGCCGGCATGGCGATCACCAGGGCATCATGCGCTGCATGACCTGATCGCGCAGCACGAAGCGGTGCGCCAGCGCGGCTGCCACGTGCAGGCAAATGCCGGCGAACAGCACCCAGGCGAGGATGCCGTGCACATCGCCCATCGCATGGCCGAAGCTGGAGCCGGCTGCCGACAGCGCGGGCAGCGGCACGATCCCGACCAGCGTGACGCCCCACGCGCGCGACGACGCGTTGATCCAGCCGAGCAGCGGCACCGCGATCAGCAGCGCGTAGAGCGCAAAATGCGTCGCACCCGACAGTGCGCGCATCGCGGGCGACAGGTCATTCGCGGGCGGGCGATGCGTCGCGCGCCACAGCACGCGGCAAGCCATCGCCGCGACCAGCGCGGTTCCCACGAGGAGGTGGGCGGCGATCAGGCCGATGGGCTGCGTGTCGCGATGCACGTCGGGCATCGTCCAGCCGATCGCATATTGCGCGATGACCAGCGCGACGATCAGCCAGTGAAGCAAGCGCGCAACGGTGTCATATCGGGCGGGCGTGGACATGGAGACTCCTGGCGTACGGGGGAATGTATCGATCGTGGGGATTCTACGGTCGTATCCTTAACAAAACGTTAAGCACGGGGAATCGCACGTGACGGCGGGCCGGCGGGTTCGCCCGCTGGCGACGGTTCGCCCGCGCCAGCCGACGGCAGCGTGATCACGACACCGAGGCCTCGCCCGCCGATGCCGGCCCCGAACTGCACGGTGCCGCCGAAATACTGGGCGATGCGTGTGACGATCGACAATCCGAGCCCGCTGCCGGGCGATTGCACGCCGCTGCCCCGATAGAAACGGTCGCCCAGCCGCTCGTGCTCGACGGGTGCGACACCGGGCCCGTCGTCGCACACGACGATGCGTTGCCGCGTGCCGTCATCGTCCACACCGATCTCGATGCGGCCACCCTGGCGGCCGTACTTGATGGCGTTGTCGACGAGGTTGTCGAGCAGGATGCCGATCAGGATCGGATCGGCTTCGATCGCCCGTCCGGATACGGTGCCTGTCACGAGCGCGATGGCCTTGTCCGATGCCTTCGCGAGATGGCGATCGACGGCGGCTTCGACGAGTTCGCGAACGACGACGGCACGCGTCGGAATGCGTTCGTACTCGTCGAGCCGCGCGAGCAGCAGCAGTTGTTCGGCGAGACGCGCGCTGCGGTCGACGCCTTGAACGACCCGCTGCATCGCCAGTTGCTTGCGAGCCGGATCGTCGGTCGCGATCGCCACCTGCGCCTGGACCTTGATCGCGGCGAGCGGGGTCTTGAGTTCGTGCGCGGCGTCGGACGTGAACGCGCGCTCGCGCACGATCGATTGCCGCAACCTCGCCAGCAGGCGATCGATCGCGTCGACCAGCGCGCGCACTTCGTCCGGCACGGTGGCGATGCCGAGCGGTTCGAGCGATCGTGCGTCGCGTGCGCCGATCAGTGCCGACAGCGTCTTCAACGGTGCGAGACCGCGTCCGATCAGGTACCAGAGGAGCAGCGCCAGCACCGGGAGTGCGACGATCAGCGGCATGACGATGCCGCGCGCGATGCCGGTCGCCAGATCGCTGCGCGTGTTGACGATTTCCATCACGCGTATCCAGCGCCCCGACGCATCGTCGCGCAACGTGTGCGTGCGCCACGGTGTGTCGTGAATGACGATCGTTTCAGGGGTGCCGCGCGAGTTGCGCGTGCCGGGCAACCCGGCCGCTTCGGCCGGAAGGCTCGACGCGATGACGTGGCCCTGCGCGTCGCGTACCTCGAACAGCACGTCGCGCGGCAGGCGATCGCCGTCGGTCACGGGGCCGGGCCTCGAATGGCCACGATCCAGTTCGACGCGCGCATCCGGCGGAACACGGGCGAGGCGTTCGAGGTCGGCGGATGAAAGATCGACCAGCAGCGACGCGTATTCGACGAGGCGGGCGTCTTCCCATTCGCCAATCTCGCGCGTCGCATAACGGAAGCTGCCGAATACGGCAACGAGCCACACGACGGTCACGCAGCCGAGCGCCATCGACGACACGCGGCGCCGTATCGAGCGGGAGATCATGCGAGGTCGACGACGTAACCGATGCCGCGAACGGTGCGGATCAGGTCCGCGCCGAGTTTCTTGCGCAAGTTCGAGACATGGACCTCGATCGCATTGCTTTCGATACCTTCCTGCCAGCCGTACAGGGTGTCTTCGAGGCGCGCGCGCGATTGCGGCGCGCCCGGGTGGCTGACGAGCTGCACCAGGATGGCCCACTCGCGCGAGGTCAGTGCGATGCGCGACGCATCGCGTGTCACGGTGTGGGCGGTCAGGTCGATCGTGATGTCGCGCCACACGATCTCGTCGCCGGCGCGGCCCTGCGAGCGGCGCACGAGCGCACGACAACGGGCCAGCACCTCGGTCAGCTCGAACGGTTTCGCGAGATAGTCGTCCGCGCCGTCGTCGAGGCCGCGGACCCGGTCGGCCACGGTGCCGCGCGCGGTCAGCACCAGCACGGGAACCGTGTCGCCCGCATCGCGCAACGCACGCAGCAGTTCCGTGCCCGATTTCCCCGGCAGGCCGAGATCGAGCACGACGAGCGCGAAGCGTGTCGTCGCGAGCGCCGCGGCGGCCGCGTGACCGTCGCGCAACCAGTCGACGTGATAGCCGGCCTGACTCAGGCTGATCTCGAGACCGCTGCCGATCAGGTCGTCGTCTTCAACAAGGAGGAGTCGCATGGTCGATTCGGGTTCGGATGGTTGCGATTGTACGAGTGCAACCCTGCATCCCGTGCAACGGATTGTAATTGTGCTGCGTCAAGCTTTCGCCGATTCTGAAGAACGCTTAAGGTTTGCCGCCGGTAATCCCGCTACCATCAGCCACAACATTTCTCGGGTGGTGCTCCGCTTCCCTGGATCCCGAACCGGGTTTCGCCTGTCCGGCACTGGCCGCGCAAGCTTGCCCGTCAATCCGCGACGCTTCCGATCGATCCCAGGTCGATGGGAGTCGTCCGAACGGGAGGTTCATTCCTCATGGCATCCTCGACGATCGGGCGATGGCGCGCCCACCTGCTGATCGCCGCGCTGGCCGGCATGTTGATTCAGTGTTTCGTGCTGGTATCGTTGCTTGCATGGCGCGTACCCGAAGCATTTTTCACCACGATGACGTTTCGCATCTGGGTCGTCATCGCGGTCGCCACCGCGATCCTTTCAGCCCGCAAGCTTGCCGACGTCGCGTTCCGCGCCGCGATCGCCTGCGGCTACGTGCGCGTGACGGGAATCGATCGCCGCACGGTAGTTGTGTCATCTGATTGCGCGTATCGTCGCTTGGTCGTCCTTCACATCCGGCTCCACGGGAATCGATATGGCGGCGCGCACGGGTGAACCCGCGTACGCGCGGCGGCTCCCGGGTGTCGTGGTCTCACGGGTCACCACTGGGGAGAAGCATGGTATTGCTGCATGTGCTGCGCGCGCTGGCTGGGGCAATGTCGATCGTCTGCGGGCTGGGCGTGCTATTGGGCATTGCATACACGATCACGGCCAGCGTGCTGGTTGGCCGGTTCTTTTCCCGGGCGCCGGCCGAGCCGCGCGATTATCCGGGCGTCACCGTCGCGAAACCGCTGCACGGCGACGAGTGGCAGCTCGTACAGCATCTCGAAAGCTTCTTCGTGCAGGATTATCCGGGGCCGGTTCAGCACCTGTTCGGCGTGCACGATGCGAACGACAAGGCCCTCGCGGCCGTCGAGACGCTGCGGGCGCGCTACCCTGACGCGAACATCAAGGTCGTCGCCGATGCGCGGCTCTACGGGCCGAACCGCAAGATCGCCAATCTCGTGAACATGCTCGAACACGCGGAGTACTCGGTGCTCTGTCTCGCCGACAGCGACGTGCTGGTCGAGCGCGATTATTTGCGCGCCGTCGTCGGCGCGCTGCAGCAGCCGGATGTCGGCATCGTGACGAGCGTGTATCGCGGCATCGCCTCGCCGGGCTTCTGGCCCGGTGTCGCCGTCGCGATGACGAACTACCATTTCCTGCCGGGCGTGATCACCGGGCTCTTCATCGGGCGCGCACGGCCCTGCTTTGGCCAGACGATTGCGTTCACGCGCGCGACGCTCGAGCGCATCGGCGGGCTCACGCGTTTCGCGCATCACCTGGCCGAGGATCATGCGCTGGGCGAAGCGGTGCGGCAGGTGGGCGCGCAGGTCGTCATTCCCCCGTTCGTCGTCGGGCATGCATGCGTCGAGGAGACGTTCGCGAAGCTGTACGCACACGAATTGCGCTGGAGCTGCACGATCCGCGCGGCGGACCGGCTCGGTCACGCCGGCTCCGTGCTGATGCACCCGGTGCCGCTCGCGCTGCTGGCGCTGCTGTTCTCCGGCGGCACGGCCGTCGCATGCGGGCTGGTGGTCGCGGCGCTTGC
This sequence comes from Burkholderia sp. SRS-25, assembly GCF_004343765.1. Lineage (NCBI taxonomy): Bacteria > Pseudomonadati > Pseudomonadota > Betaproteobacteria > Burkholderiales > Burkholderiaceae > Burkholderia > Burkholderia sp. SRS-25. The sequence continues at coordinate 44,835 of NZ_PTXM01000036.1, read as the reverse complement.
CGCGCGGGCGCTGCTCATGCTGAAAACGAGCCGGGCGACCGGCGCGGGGCTGCGCGGCGCGCTCTGGCTGCCGTTCGTCGATCTCCTGCAGTTCTGCGTGTTCGTGTCGAGTTTCTTCTCGTCGCATGTCGTGTGGCGCGGCACACGTTTTCGCGTCGACCGGGAAGGCCTGTTGTCGCCCGCGAGCGAATCATGACGACGCCGACGAACGCCGGCGCCGATGCCGCGGAGCGGAACGCCGCGCGGGGCGACACGCGGCTTCGCCATGTGGGGCAGGTGGCGGCGCTGGGCGGGCTGGCGCTCGCCGTGTGGCTGATCTGGCGTGAGCATCCGCTGGACATCCTGCATCGCCTGCGGATCGCCGGGGCAGGCCTGTTGCTCGCGGCGCTGGCGCATATCCTGCCGATGCTCGCGAATGCGTGGGACTGGCGGATGCTGATCCGCGGCCCGCGCCGGCCGTCGTTCGCGACGATGCTGAAGCTCGTGTGGATCCGCGAATCGATCAACGGGTTGTTGCCGGTCGCGCGGATCGGCGGCGAGATCGTGTCGTTCGGCCTGCTGCGGCAGGCGGGCGTGCGGCCGGCAACTGTCGTCGCCAGCCTCGTCGCCGACATGCAGCTGACGCTGATCAGCCAGCTGGTGTTCGCGCTGGTCGCGATCGGCTACGTGCTCGAGCATGTGTCGTCCGATGCCGCGCGCGTGGCCGGCAATCTCGCGATCGGCATGGCCGCGCTGGTGCCGGTGCTGCTGCTGTTCGCACTGGTGCAGCATGCGCGGCCGTTCGAGCGCGCGATGCGCGTGCTCAACCGCGTCACGAGCGGCAAGGTGGTGGCGCTGGTCGGCGAATCGGCGCGCACCGATCAGTCGATCCGGATGATCTGGAGAAAGACCGGCATCGTCGTGCGTTATCTCGTGATCTGGCAGACGCTGCAGTTCGTCGGCTATGCGCTGGAAATCTGGCTCGCGCTGTATTTTCTCGGCGCGGAGCCGACGTTCGCGCAGGCGCTCGCGATCGAGGCGCTGATCCAGCTCGTGAGCAGCATCGCGTTCCTGATGCCGGGCGGGCTCGGGGTGCAGGAGGGCGGGTTCGTGCTGATCGGCGGGCTGCTCGGGTTCGACCCGCCGACCTGCCTCGCACTGGCCGGCGCCCGCCGCGTGCGCGACCTGCTGTTCTATCTGCCGGGCCTGATGGCGTGGCAGTGGGCGGCCGGTTCGGCGAACCGGCCGGGCGGGACGAAAAACGCGCCGTTGCCCATCGGGGAATCCGCCCGGTCGCGTTGAGGCGACCGGGGAGCCCGCGTCCGCGCGTCGAGCGGCGCGGGAATCAGCGCCGTTCGTCGGCGAGGTGGCTGCGGATCACGTCCGCGAACGACGTATCGCCCTTCAGCCCGAGCGCTTCCGCGCGCGACGTATCCCAGCGGCCCGGCCAGCTGCCGACGATCTTCTCGACGCGATCGTCCGGCACATGGCGGATCAGCTTCACGACTTCGTCACCCGCGACTTCGCGCAGCGCCGCGATCATTTCGTCGACCGATACCGACAGCCCGGGCAGATTGATCACCCGCTTGTTGCCGAGCTTCGCGCCGTCGATCTCGCAGCCCGCGACGAGCGCTTCGATCGCACCGCGCGGCGACAACAGCCACAGCCGCGTCGAACCCGGCACCGGGCACACGCTTTCCTCGCCGTTCAGCGGCTCGCGGATGATGCCGCTCGCGAACGACGACGCAGCCGCATTCGGGCGGCCCGGCCGCACGCTGATCGTCGGCAGCCGCAGCACGCGACCGTCGACGAAGCCGCGCCGCGCGTAGTCGCACAGCAGCAGCTCGGCGATCGCCTTCTCGGCGCCGTACGACGATTGCGGGTTCAGCGCGGTGTCGTCCTGCACGACGTCCGGCAGCGTGCCGCCATAGACCGCGACGGAGCTCGTGAACACGACGCGCGGCCGATGGCCACGCGCGCGGCACACTTCGAGCAGCGTGCGCGACGCGTCGAGGTTGATCCGCATGCCGAGATCGAAATCGGCTTCGGCCTGCCCGCTGACGATCGCGGCGAGGTGGAAGATCGCGCCCGTTTGCGTGTCGATCGCGCTGTCGAGCACCGCGCGGTCGGCGATGTCGCCGACGATCGACGTCACGCGCGCGTCGCCGAAATCGCTGCCGGCGACGACGTCGAGCAGGACCAGCTCGTCGATCTTCTCGCTGCGGCCGTCGGGGCCGGTCAGTTCGCCGCGCTCGAGCAGCTTGCGCGCGAGACGCTGGCCGAGAAAGCCGGCGCCGCCGGTGATCAGTACTTTCATGTTCTTTACCCTCGGAAGAATGCGGGAATTACAGGTACGCCTTGAGCCAGCCGAGCCCTTCGGACGTGCCGGCCTTCGGGCGGTACTCGCAGCCGATCCAGCCGTCGTAGCCGAGCGCATCGATCAGCGCGAACAGGTATGGGTAGTTGAGTTCGCCGATATCCGGCTCGTGGCGCTCGGGCACGCCCGCGATCTGGATATGGCCGATGCCCGCGAAATCGCGCTTGAGCTTCATCGCGAGATCGCCTTCGACGATCTGGCAGTGGTAGCAGTCGAACTGCACTTTCAGGTTCGGCGCGCCGACTTCCGCGCAGATCGCCTGCGCGTCGTCCTGGCGGCTCAGGAAATAGCCGGGCATGTCGCGCTGGTTGATCGGCTCGATCAGGATCGTGATGCCGTGCGCGGCGGCGGCCTGCGTCGCGTGCCGCAGGTTCGCGAGGTAGGTGTCGCGATGGCGGGCACGGTCGGCGCCCGGCGGCACCATGCCGGCCATCACGTGCAGCTTCTTGTTGCCGAGCACGCGTGCATAGTCGAGCGCCAGGTCGATGCCGCGCCGGAACTCGTCCTCGCGGCCCGGCAGCGATGCGGTGCCGCGTTCGCCCGCGGCCCAGTCGCCGGGCGGCGCGTTGAACAGCGCCTGTTCGAGGCCGTGCGCGTCGAGGCGTGCACGGATGTCCTCGGCGGCGAAGTCGTACGGGAACAGGTACTCGACGGCCTTGAATCCGTCGTACGCGGCAGCGGCGAAGCGTTCGAGGAACGCGTGCTCGGTGTACATCATCGAGAGGTTGGCGGCGAAGCGTGGCATGGCAGCGGGTCCTGTGAATGAATGGGGCGGGGCGCCGTGCGCCCCGCATCGAATGATGAATCGGCCAGCGCCGGATCAGCGGTTCACGAGTTTCGCGGGCGTGAGCCACACGGCGATCGCGCCGATCACGAGCATCGCGGCGAGCACGTACATGCCGGACGCCGTGCTGTGCGTGACGTCCTTCAGATAGCCGATCACGTACGGGCTCGCGAACCCGGCGAGGTTGCCGACCGAGTTGATGATCGCGATCCCGGCCGCGGCCGCGGAGCCCGCGAGGAACGCGGTCGGCAGCGACCAGAACAGCGGCGCGCAGGTCAGCACGCCGCCCGCCGCGAGCGACAGGAACACGATCGACACCGCTGTATTGTGCGAGTGCGACGCCGCGACCGCAAACCCGAGCGCGCCCATCAGCGCGGGCACGATCAGGTGCCAGCGGCGTTCGCGGCGCTTGTCCGCGCTGTGGCCGAACAGGTTCATCACGACGATCGCGACGACGAACGGAATGGCCGACAGCAGGCCGATCTGCAGCGTATCGGTGATGCCGGTCGACTTGACGAGCGTCGGCATCCAGAACGTGAGGCCGTACTGGCCCGTGACGAATGCGAAGTAGATCAGCGACATCCACCACATGCGCGGGTCCGCGAACACGGCCTTCAGCGAATGGCCGTGCTTCTGCTGTTCCTGCGGCTGCGCGGCGATCTCGTCCTCCAGCAGCTGCTTCTCGCGCTCGTCGAGCCACTTCGCGCCGCGGATGCTGTTGTCGAGATACAGGATCGTCGCGATGCCGACGAGCACGGCCGGCACGGCCTCGATCATGAACATCCATTGCCAGCCGTGGAAGCCCGAGCCACCGTGAAAGCGCTCCATGATCCAGCCCGACAGCGGGTTGCCGAAGATGCCCGACACCGGAATTGCGGACATGAACACCGCGATGATCTTCGCGCGGCGATGCGACGGGAACCAGTACGTGAGATACAGGATCACGCCCGGATAGAAGCCGGCTTCCGCGAGGCCGAGCAGGAAGCGCAGCACGTAGAACTGCGTCGGCGTCTGCACGAACGCGAACAGCGCGGACAGCAGGCCCCATGTGATCATGATCCGCGCGATCCAGATGCGCGCGCCGATGCGGTGCATCAGCAGGTTGCTTGGCAGTTCGAACAGAAAATAGCCCAGGAAGAAAATGCCGGCGCCGAGCCCGAACACCGTTTCGCTGAACGCGAGATCCTGCGACATCTGCAGCTTCGCGAAGCCGACGTTCACGCGGTCGAGATACGCGACCACGTAGCAGAGCATCAGGAACGGCACGATGCGCCAGAACACTTTCTTGTAGGTGCGGTCGAGTTCCGCGGCATGGGCGGGCGCGGCGGGCGAGCGGCCAGCGGCCGCGTCGAGAGCAGTCATCGTCGTCTCCAATGATGTCGTGTGCCGGCGGCGCGTACGTCGCCGGTCGTGTGTGTGCTGACGGAAGGGCCCGCGCACACGGCGGGCATGGGAATCGTTGCGTGGCGTGCCGCTACCAGCGCGCGCCGAAGCTGGTGCGCAGTTCGTCGAGCGCTGTGTCGTCGAGCGGCTCGGGTTTCGGGTGCGTCATCAGCCACAGGCGCGCCGTTTCCTCGAGTTCCTCGAGCGCATACGACGCGTGCGATACCGACGGTCCCCACATCACCGGGCCGAGGCGGTCGAGCAGCACGCCGCGCACCTGGTCGGCGAGCGCCGCGACTTCGGCCGCGACGCCCGGATCGCCGGGGCGGCGGTAACGGATCAGCGGAATGTGGCCGACCTTCATCACGTAGTACGGCGTGATCGGCGGCAGCACGTCGGTGTCGCGCCACACGCCCGCGAGCGTCAGTGCGACGAGGTGCGTCGAATGCGTGTGGACGACGCCGTTCGCTTCGGCATTGCGCGCGTAGATGCCGCGATGCAGTGCGAGCGTCTTCGACGGCTTGCCGCCCGATACGGGCTGGCCATCGAGGCCGACCTTCGCGATGTCGTTCGGGTCGAGCCGGCCGAGGCAGGCGTCGGTCGGCGTGATCAGCCAGCCGTCGGCGAGGCGCGCGCTGATGTTGCCGGCGCTGCCGACGGCGTGGCCGCGCGCATACAGGCTTGCGCCGACCACGCAGATCTCTTCGCGCAGTTTCGCTTCGTCGCTCATCGTGCGGCTCCGTCCAGCGCGCGCAGCGCCTTGTCGAAAAAGTCCGTGGTGCCGAAGTTGCCGGACTTCAGCGCGAGGCCGAGCGGCTGCGCGTCGATGGTGGCCGTCGCCGGCACGCCCGGATCGATCTGCGCGCCGATCTGCAGCGACTTCACGTCGAGCGCCTGCACCACCGCGCCGGACGTTTCGCCGCCGGCGACGACGAACTTGCGCACGCCGAGGTCACGCAGCCCACGCGCGATCGCCGCGAGCGTGGCTTCGACGAGATGGCCGGCCGCGTCGACACCGAGCGCCTGCTGCACGGCCTTCACTTCGTCGGGCGTCGCGGTCGCATAGATCAGCACGGGTTGCGGCAGGTGCGAGCGCGCGAACGCGAGCGCCTGGTCGACGACAGGTTCGCCGCGCGAGGCCGCGAGCGGATCGATGCGGAAGCTCGGCCGCGTGGCGCGCCATGCGGCGACTTGCGCATTGGTGGCCTTCGACGCGCTGCCGGCGAGCACGGCCGACAGGCCGTCGATGCGCGGCAGCGACGCCGCGTTGTCGCGCTCGGGCAGTTGCTCCGCACGGCGGAAATTCGCGGGCAGGCCGAGCGCGATGCCCGAGCCGCCGGTGACGAGCGGCAGGCCCGCGCATGCTTCGCCGAGCACGTAGAGGTCGCGGTCCGACAGCGCGTCGGCGATCGCGAAGCGCGCGCCTTCCGCGCGCAGTTGCTCGATCCGCGTGCGCACGGCGGCCGCGCCCAGCGCGATCGTGTCGTAGCGGATCAGGCCGACCGGCGACTTCGTCTGCCGCTGCAGCACGCGCACGAGGTTCGCGTCCTTCATCGGCGTGAGCGGATGGTTCTCCATCCCCGATTCGTTCAGGAGCACGTCGCCGACGAACAGGTGGCCGCGATAGATCGTGCGACCGTTCTCGGGGAATGCCGGGCACGCGATCGTGAAGCCGCCGCCGGCCGCATCGAGCAGCGCGTCGGCGACGGGCCCGATGTTGCCTGCGTCGGTCGAATCGAACGTCGAGCAGTACTTGAAGAAGAACTGCCGGCAGCCTTGCGCGCGCAGCCATTCGTATGCGGCGAGCGATTGCGCGACCGCGTCGGCGGCGGGGATCGTGCGCGACTTCAGCGCGACGACGATCGCGTCGGCGTCGAGCGTGGTGTCGGCGGCGCCGTCGGCGGGCACGCCGATCGTCTGCACGGTGCGCATGCCGCTCTTCACGAGCATGTTCGCGAGATCGGTCGCGCCGGTGAAATCGTCGGCGATGCAGCCGAGCAGGGGACGGGAAGCGGAAGCGGTCATGGCAGAAGCGTCGGTCGAATCAGCGGGCGGGCGGCAGCGTGATGCCGGGGAAAGTCTTGATCACGGCGGAATCGTCCTCGCCGCCGTGGCCGGCGCTCGACGCGCTCATGAACATCTGGTGCGCGGTGGCCGACAGCGGCAGCGGGAACTTGCTGCGGCGCGCGGTATCGAGCACGAGGCCGAGATCCTTCACGAAGATGTCGACGGCCGACAGCGGCGTGTAGTCGCCGTTCAGGATGTGCGGCACGCGGTTCTCGAACATCCACGAGTTGCCGGCGCTGTGCGTGATCACGTCGTACAGCGCGTCGGCATCGACGCCTTCGCGCAGGCCGAGCGCCATCGCCTCGGCCGCTGCCGCGATGTGCACGCCGGCGAGCAGCTGGTTGATGATCTTCACCTTCGAGCCGATGCCGTGCGCGTCGCCGAGGCGATAGACCTTGCCGGCGATCGCCGCGAGCACGTCCTCGCAGCCCGCATACGCGGCGGCCGGGCCCGACGTCATCATCGTCATCTCGCCGGAGGCTGCGCGCGCGGCGCCGCCGGATACCGGCGCATCGAGCATCTGCAGGCCGGCGGCCTCGATGCGCGCGCCGAGCGCGACCGCGAATTCGGGCGCGACGGTCGCGCTGGCGATCACGACGCCGCCCGGCTTCATCGCCGCGACCGCGCCGTGCTCGCCGAACAGCACCGTTTCGGTCTGCGCGGCATTGACGACGAGCGTGACGACGACGTCGCACTGCGCACCGAGTTCGGCCGGCGTCGCGCAGGCGATGCCACCTTCGGCGGCGAACGCCTGCAGCACGGTGTCGCGCACGTCGCATGCGTGCACGCGCAGGCCGGCGCGCAGCAGCGAGCGGGCGACGCCGAGGCCCATCGCGCCGAGGCCGATGACTCCAACATTTCGTGACATGGTCAACCTTGATCGATTCGGGAGAGGTTCATGACAGCGGCGGCGCCGGTAACGGCCGCGGCCGCCGGGTTCAGCAGATACCGGCTTCCGCGAGACGGCGGGCGGCGTTGTACATGTGCGTGCGGGCCGCGTTGCGTGCGGCCATCGGGTCGCGCGCGCGGATCGCGTCGGCGATCGCCGCGTGTTCCTCGCGCACCTGGCGCGAGAAGTCCTCGCGCGTCGCTTCGTTGCGCCGCGTGACCTTCACGCCGGCTTCGAGGTACTGGTTCAGGAACTGCAGCGTCTTCAGGAAATACGGGTTGCCGGTGACGGCCGCGATCGTGCGGTGGAACGCGACGTCTTCCGCGACGCCGTCGCGCCCTTCAGCGACCGCATCGTCGATCTTGCGCAGCGCATCGTCGATGTCGGCCATGTCTTCATCGGTGTGGTTCAACGCCGCTTCGGCCGCGACCTCGGCCTCGATCGCGCGGCGCACCGCGAGCAGGTGCGGCAGCGACGTGGCCTCGACTGCCTCCGCGTAGTCGATCCGCAGCGGCCGGATCGCGCCGTGCTGGTTCACGAACACGCCGCTGCCCTGGCGCGGCTCGACCACGCCTTCGTTCTTCAGCCGCGAGATCGCCTCGCGAATCACCGTGCGGCTCACGCCGAATTCCTGCGCGAGCACGGCCTCCGTCGGCAGCTTGCCGGTGGCGGAGAAACTGCCGACTTCGATCTGCTTGAGCAGTTGCTGCGCGACATGATCGCTCATCGCGCGGGCGGGAATTTTCTCGAACATGGTGCTCTGGCTTGTAAGGTTATGTGGTCATCATACAAATTTGAGTGTGCGACAGCATCCGTGATAACCCTCGGTTAACGGCGCGCAACGTCGGCTAAATTGATTGGAACCGGTTCCAATTGAAGGGAAACCGATGCGTTCGGGTGTCGTGTCGCGATCGGTTGGTAATGGGGCGGGTGCCCGTTGGCGTCAATCGACGATGTCCTCGACGGGGTCCGCCGCGATTGCCGCGCCGGCTTCCGCCACTTCCCCGCCACGCTCCCGATAAGTCGCCGGCGGCACGCCGAACTGCTTGCGGAATTCGCGCCCGAGGTGCGACGCATCGGCGAATCCGCAGCTCGACGCAATATCGGCCACCGTGCGGTCCGAACTCGTCAGCAGCCACGCGGCCGTGCGCAGCCGCACCTGCTTCGCGAACGCCTGCGGGCTCTTGCCCGTTTCCGCCTTGAACAGCCGCTCGAGCTGCCGCGTCGACAAATCGAGCTTGCTCGCGAGCTCGTCGAGCGACAGCGCGCGGCCGACATGCTGTTCCATCAGGAGAATCGCGCGCTTGACCTTCGGGTGCGTCGCCGGCTCGAGGCCCGGCGGATGCGGCTGCGGCGCATTGCCTTTCTGCATCTCGCCGACCAGCAGGATGCGCAGCGCCTTCTGCACGGTCGCGTGATCGAAATGGCGCAGCAGGATCGCGGCGGCGACGTCGATCGACGCGCGGCCGCCCGAACAGGTGATGCGGCGCCGGTCGATCACGAACAGCCGGTCGGCGATCAGCAGGTCGGGATCGGCGGCCGGGAAGCGCTCGATGAAATCCCAGTAGTGGAACCAGCTCACGCAGGTGCGGTAGCCGTCGAGCACGCCGGCGCGCATCAGCGTGAACACGCCGGTGCAGATGCCGACGACGGTGGCGCCGCCCGCCGCCGCGCGGCGGATGAAGTCGAGCGTCTCGGGGCCCGCCTGCGGCCCCGAATGCAGCAGCCCGCCCACCACCACCACGTAGTCGAACGGCTCGGCCGCGTCGAACGTTTCCCACGGCGTGATCTGGATCCCGCAACTCGCGCGCACCGGCGCGAGGGTCTCGCCGATCACGCTCCACGCGCAGCGCACGGGCTTGCTGTAGTCGCCGTCGTCGGCCGACAGCCGCAGCATGTCGACGAAGCCGGAGAAGGCTGTCAGCGTGAAGTTCGGCAGCAGCACGATGCCGAAGCGGATGCGCCGCGGCGCGGGTTCTGCGAGGGGGGAAGCGGGTACGTCGGTTGTCATCGCGGCCAGTCTCTTCACGCCGGGCGGGCGGTCTCACTCAATCTGTTGATACGGGTCATGCGGGTACGGCAGTCGGGCGGGGCGGATATAGCCAGCGTCGCTGATCGGTTCCGGCCCGACTTGTGGTTTTCCGTCGCGAACCATCGCCAAAACGCACTTTCGGGCCTGCCGACATGGCGCTTGGCGGCGGTATCCCACGCCGATGCCGTTTTTGTTCTATCGGCCGATTTTACGCTTTGATGTACTGGCGCCAACGTCATTTCACGTGTGTCCCACCCAGAGGAAGCCAGATGAACGTCAGCGTCTTCGACCTGTTCAAGATCGGCATCGGCCCGTCCAGTTCGCATACGGTCGGCCCGATGATCGCCGCGTGCCGCTTCGCGTCGCACGTGGAGGACGCGAACCTGCTCGGTTTCGTGCGCCGCGTGCGGGTCGAACTATACGGCTCGCTCGGCGCGACCGGCAAGGGCCACGGCACCGACAAGGCCGTGCTGCTCGGTCTCGAGGGCCACCTGCCCGACACGATCGATCCGGACCTGATCGAGCCGCGGCTCGCCGCGATCCGCGCGGAGAAATCGCTGTCGCTGCTCGGCAAGCAGACCGTCCGCTTCGAGGAAAAGGAGCACATCGGCTTCTATCGCAAGCTGATGAGCGGCACGAGCATCGTGCACCCGAACGGGATGCGCTTCCAGGCGTTCGACGAGCACGGCCAGCTGCTCGTCGAGAAAGAGTATTACTCGGTCGGCGGCGGCTTCGTCGTGAACCGCGACGGCGATCGCGTGAACGGCGTGCGCGCGGCGGTCGAGGTGCCGTATCCGTTCCGCACCGGTGACGACCTGATGCGCCAGTGCCGCGAGCACGGGCTGTCGATCGCCGAGCTGATGATGCGCAACGAATGCGCGCTGCGTCCCGCCGAAGAAGTGCGCGCCGGGCTGCTCGCGATCTGGCGCACGATGGCCGCGTGCGTCGAGCGCGGCTGCAAGGTCGAGGGTGACCTGCCGGGCCCGATGCGCGTGAAGCGCCGCGCGGCCGAGCTGAACGCCCGCCTGCGCGAGCGCTCGGAAGAGTCGCTGCGCGACCCGCTGTCGATGCTCGACTGGGTCAACCTGTATGCGATGGCCGTCAACGAGGAGAACGCGGCGGGCGGCCGTGTCGTCACCGCGCCGACCAACGGCGCGGCCGGCGTGATTCCTGCAGTGCTGCACTACTACGTGAAGTTCGTGCCGGGCTCGAACGAAGCCGGCATCCTCGAATTCCTGATGACCGCCGCGGCGATCGGGATCATCTACAAGGAAACCGCGTCGATCTCGGGCGCGGAAGTGGGTTGCCAGGGCGAAGTGGGCGTCGCGTGCTCGATGGCCGCCGCCGCGCTCGCCGCGGTGATGGGCGGCACGCCCGACCAGGTCGAGAACGCCGCCGAGATCGGCATGGAGCACAACCTCGGGATGACCTGCGACCCGGTCGGCGGGCTCGTGCAGATCCCGTGCATCGAGCGCAACGCGATGGGCGCGATCAAGGCGCTGAACGCGTCGCGCATGGCGCTCAAGGGTAACGGCCAGCACTACGTGTCGCTCGATTCGGTCATCAAGACGATGCGCGAGACGGGCGCCGACATGAAGACGAAATACAAGGAAACGTCGCGCGGCGGTCTGGCCGTGAACGTCATCGAATGCTAAACGAAGGATCACTCACATGAGCCGCTACTCGATATTCAGCCTGTTCCGCAACGGCCTCTCGTATCACGAGAACTGGGAAAAGCAGTGGAAGAGCCCGGAACCGAAGAAGGAATACGACGTCGTGATCGTCGGCGGCGGCGGCCACGGCCTCGCGACTGCCTACTACCTCGCGAAGGAGCACGGGATCACGAACGTCGCGATCCTCGAGAAGGGCTGGATCGGCGGCGGCAACACCGCGCGCAACACGACGATCGTGCGCTCGAACTATCTGTGGGACGAATCGGCCGCGCTGTACGAAAAGGCGATGAAGCTGTGGGAAGGGTTGTCGCAGGACCTGAACTACAACGTGATGTTCAGCCAGCGCGGCGTGATGAACCTGGCTCACACGCTGCAGGACGTGCGTGACACCGAGCGCCGCGTGAACGCGAACCGCCTGAACGGCGTCGACGCCGAATTCCTGACGCCCGCGCAGATCAAGGAAATCGAGCCGACCATCAACCTGAACAGCCGCTACCCGGTGCTCGGCGCATCGATCCAGCGCCGCGCGGGCGTGGCGCGTCACGACGCGGTGGCCTGGGGCTTCGCGCGCGGCGCGGATCGCGCCGGTGTCGACATCATCCAGAACTGCCAGGTGACGGGCATTCGCCGCGAAGGCGGTGCAGTCGTCGGCGTCGACACGGTGAAGGGTTTCATCAAGGCGAAGAAGGTTGCAGTGGTCGCCGCCGGCAACACGACGACGCTCGCCGACATGGCCGGCGTGCGCCTGCCGATCGAAAGCCACCCGCTGCAGGCGCTGGTGTCCGAGCCGATCAAGCCGGTGGTGAACTCGGTGATCATGTCGAACGCGGTGCACGCTTACATCAGCCAGTCCGACAAGGGCGACCTCGTGATCGGCGCCGGTATCGACCAGTACACGGGCTTCGGCCAGCGCGGCAGCTTCCACATCATCGAGAGCACGCTGCAGGCGATCGTCGAGATGTTCCCGGTGTTCTCGCGCGTGCGGATGAACCGCCAGTGGGGCGGCATCGTCGACGTGTCGCCGGACGCATGCCCGATCATCACCAAGACCGACGTGAAGGGCCTCTATTTCAACTGCGGCTGGGGCACCGGCGGCTTCAAGGCGACGCCCGGCTCGGGTTGGGTGTTCGCGCACACGATCGCCCGCGACGAACCGCATCCGCTGAACGCGCCGTTCGCGCTCGACCGTTTCTACACGGGCCACCTGATCGACGAGCACGGCGCCGCCGCCGTCGCGCACTGAACGAGGAGATAAACATGTTGCTGATCGAATGTCCGTGGTGCGGGCCGCGCGCCGAATCCGAGTTCTCGTGCGGTGGTGAAGCCGACATCGTGCGCCCCGTGAACAACGAGAACATGACCGACCGTGAATGGGGCGAGTACGTGTTCATGCGCGAGAACAAGCGCGGGCTGCACAAGGAGCAATGGCTGCACGCGCAGGGTTGCCGCCGCTGGTTCAAGGCCACGCGCGACACGGTGACCTACGATATCAAGGGCTACGAAAAGTTCGGTGGCGAAGCTGCCGGCAACGCACACGAAGAGGGCACGAGCAAATGAGCCAGAAAGACCGCCTCGGCACCGGTGGCCGCATCAATCGCGCGATTCCGCTGACCTTCACGTTCAACGGCCGCACGTATCAGGGCTTCCAGGGCGACACGCTCGCGTCCGCGCTGCTCGCGAACGGCGTGCACTTCGTCGCGCGCAGCTTCAAGTACCACCGTCCGCGCGGGATCGTGACGGCGGACGTCGCGGAACCGAATGCCGTCGTGCAGCTCGAATCCGGCCCGTACACGGTGCCGAACGCGCGCGCGACCGAGATCGAGCTGTACCAGGGCCTCGTCGCAACGAGCGTGAACGCGGAGCCGTCGCTCGAGAACGACAAGTACGCGATCAACCAGAAGCTGTCGCGCTTCCTGCCGGCCGGCTTCTACTACAAGACGTTCATGTGGCCGCGCAACATGTGGCCGAAGTACGAAGAGAAGATCCGCGAAGCGGCCGGCCTCGGCAAGGCGCCGGAAGCGCTCGACGCCGATCGCTACGACAAGTGCTACGCGCATTGCGACGTGCTCGTGGTCGGCGGTGGCCCGTCGGGCCTCGCGGCCGCGCATGCGGCGGCCACGGCCGGCGCGCGCGTGATCCTCGTCGACGACCAGCGCGAGCTCGGCGGCAGCCTGCTGTCGTGCCGCGCCGAGATCGACGCGAAGCCCGCGCTGCAGTGGGTCGAGAAGATCGAGGCCGAGCTGCGCAAGCTGCCCGACGTGACGATCCTGTCGCGCAGCACCGCGTTCGGCTACCAGGACCACAACCTCGTGACGGTCACGCAGCGTTTGACCGATCACCTGCCGGTGTCGATGCGCAAGGGCACGCGCGAGCTGCTGTGGAAGGTCCGCGCAAAGCGCGTGATCCTCGCGACCGGCGCGCACGAACGTCCGATCGTGTTCGGCAACAACGACCTGCCGGGCGTGATGCTCGCCGGCGCGGTGTCCACCTACGTGCATCGCTTCGGCGTGCTGCCGGGCCGCAACGCGGTCGTGTTCACGAACAACGATCGCGCGTACCAGACCGCGCTCGACCTGAAGGCGTGCGGCGCGAAGGTGACGGTCGTCGATTCGCGCGCTTCGTCCAACGGCGCGCTGCCGGCCGCCGCGAAGCGGCAGGGCGTGACGGTGATGAGCGGCGCGGTCGTGACGGGCGCATCGGGCAAGTTGCGCGTATCGTCGGTCGACGTCGCGTCGCTCTCGAACGGCCAGGTGGGCGGCAAGCTGCAGACGCTGCCGTGTGACCTCGTCGCGATGTCGGGCGGCTTCAGCCCGGTGCTGCACCTGTTCGCACAGTCGGGCGGCAAGGCCTGCTGGAACGACGAGAAGGCATGCTTTCTGCCGGGCAAGCCCGTGCAGGCCGAAGCGAGCATCGGCGCCGCGGCCGGCGAATTCGGTCTGGCCCGTGCGCTGCGGCTCGCGGTCGATGCGGGCGTGGAAGCCGCGAAGGCAGCGGGTTTCACCGCTGAGCAGCGCGCGGTCGCGCCGCAGGTCGCGGAAACCGTCGAAGGCGCATTGCAGCCGCTGTGGCTGGTCGGCAGCCGCGAAGCCGCGGCACGCGGGCCGAAGCAGTTCGTCGACTTCCAGAACGACGTGTCGGCCGCGGACATCCTGCTGGCCGCACGCGAAGGCTTCGAGTCGGTCGAGCACGTGAAGCGCTACACGGCGATGGGCTTCGGCACCGACCAGGGCAAGCTCGGCAACATCAACGGGATGGCGATCCTCGCGGGGGCGCTCGGCAAGACGATTCCGGAAACGGGCACGACGACGTTCCGCCCGAACTACACGCCGGTGTCGTTCGGCACGTTCGCGGGCCGCGAGCTCGGCGATTTCCTCGACCCGATCCGCAAGACCTGCGTGCACGAGTGGCACGTCGAGCACGGCGCGCTGTTCGAGGACGTCGGCAACTGGAAGCGGCCGTGGTACTTCCCGAAGAACGGCGAGGATCTCCATGCGGCCGTGAAGCGCGAGTGCCTCGCGGTGCGCAACAGCGTCGGCATCCTCGACGCGTCCACGCTCGGCAAGATCGACATCCAGGGTCCGGATGCGGTGAAGCTGCTGAACTGGATGTACACGAACCCGTGGAACAAGCTCGAAGTGGGCAAGTGCCGCTACGGGCTGATGCTCGACGAGAACGGGATGGTGTTCGACGACGGCGTGACGGTGCGCCTCGCCGACCAGCATTTCATGATGACGACCACGACGGGCGGCGCGGCGCGCGTGCTCACGTGGCTCGAGCGCTGGCTGCAGACCGAATGGCCCGACATGAAGGTGCGGCTGTCGTCCGTCACCGATCACTGGGCGACGTTCGCGGTGGTCGGCCCGAAGAGCCGCAAGGTCGTGCAGAAGGTGTGCCAGGACATCGACTTCGGCAACGAGGCGTTCCCGTTCATGAGCTACCGGAACGGCACCGTCGCGGGTGCGAAGGCGCGCGTGATGCGGATCAGCTTCTCGGGCGAGCTCGCTTATGAAGTGAACGTGCCGGCGAATGCGGGCCGTGCGGTGTGGGAAGCGCTGATGGCGGCCGGTGCCGAGTTCGACATCACGCCGTACGGCACCGAGACGATGCACGTGCTGCGCGCGGAGAAGGGCTACATCATCGTCGGCCAGGATACCGACGGCTCGGTCACGCCGTACGACCTCGGGATGGGCGGCGTCGTCGCGAAGTCGAAGGACTTCCTCGGCAAGCGTTCGCTTGCGCGTTCGGATACCGCGAAGGAAGGCCGCAAGCAGTTCGTCGGCCTCTTGACCGAAGACGAACAGTTCGTGCTGCCGGAAGGCGCGCAGATCATCGCGAAGGACACGCAGGTGTCGGCGGTCGATCCGACGCCGATGATCGGCCACGTGACGTCGAGCTACTACAGCCCGATCCTGAAGCGCTCGATCGCGCTCGCGGTGGTGAAGGGCGGCCTGAACAAGATGGGCGAGAGCGTCGTGATTCCGCTGGCCAACGGCAAGCGCATCACCGCGAAGATCTCGAGCCCGGTTTTCTACGATACCGAAGGGGTGCGCCAGCATGTGGAATGAAACCAGAAACCAGTCGCAGGTGGCGGGCGCGGGCGGCGTGGCGCTTGAGTCGCCGTTCGTCGGCGCGGCCGACGTGCTGAAGCCGCACCAGGCGCGCGCATCGAAGAAGTTCACGCTGCGCGAGCGGCCGTTCCTCGATCTCGTCAACGTGCGCGGCGAGTTGAGCGATCCGGCGTTCGTGAGCGCGTTCGAGCGTGTGGTCGGCTGCCGGCCGCCCGCGGCGCCGAACACGGTCGCGCGCGGCGCCGAGTACGACGTGCTGTGGCTCGGCCCGGACGAGTGGCTCGTACGCTCGAACGGGCCCGTGCAGGCCGGCGTGCTCGAAGCGAAGCTCGCGGAAGCGGTGCAGGGCACGTATGCGGCGGCCGTCGATGTCGGCAGCGGCTATACGGTCGTCGAGATCAGCGGCGAACGCGTGCGCGACGTGCTCGCACGCGGCTGCCCGCTCGATCTCCATCCGCGTGCGTTCAAGCCGGGCCAGTGCGCGCAGTCGCACTACTTCAAGTCGTCGATCGTGCTGATCCCGACGGGCGACGATGCGTTCGAGATCGTCCTGCGTCGCAGCTTCGCCGACTACTTCGTGCGCATCATGCTCGACGCGGCCGCGCCGCTCGCATCATGAAGCCGTTCGACGAACCGTTCGTGGCGATCGACGCGCCGCGCCTGCGCGGGCGCGGCTGGAGCGTGTTCGTCGACGAACTGAAGGTGCCCGCGCGGATCGGCATTCATGCGCACGAGCATGAAGCGCCGCAGCCGATCGTGATCGATGCAAGGCTCGGCTACCGGTGCGAACCGAGCGAGCAGGGCGAGTGGATCGATTACGACGGCTATTGCGCGCGCCTTGCCGCGTTCCTGTCGCACAAGCCGCATACGCGGCTGCTGGAGACGCTCGTCGCCGATATCGCGGTGCTGTCGTTCCGTGAGTGGCCGGCGCTGGAGTCGCTGACGCTGTCGGTGTACAAGCCGAAGATCCGGCCCGGCACGAAGCGGGTCGGCGTGTCGCTCGACTGGACGCGCGGGGATTACTTGCGGTGGACGGGGGCGGCTGGGCAGTTTTGAGCGGGCGGGCGGTCGACGAGCGCATCGAAACGATGCCGGTCGGCTGCCAGCCGTGGCACTTGCTGGCGCATCTCGACCAACGGTTCGCCCGTCGGGCAACTGACTTACGACGCCCGTCAGGATGACTACGGTTTTGCGTATGCGTGCCCAGGCCGACCGGGTGCTGCGTATTGCGCCCATGGTGTCCAAGGTGAACACCGATCTGCTTTGAAATCGGGCATTCACCGGGCGATCGCAGCGACGTCCGTTCCAGCCTGTCTTTGCGATCACCCTGGGCCGAAGCATCAAGCCGCAGCCGCCCCGTCCAGCGCCGGATAGTCGACATACCCGCGCGCATCGCCACCGAAAAACGTCTCGCGCCGCGCATCGTTCATCGGTGCGCCGGTCTTCACCCGCGTCACGAAATCCGGATTCGCCAGCACCATCTGCCCGTACGCTTCGAGATCAGCCAGCCCCGACGTCACGTCCGTGCCGATCGCGTCGCGCGTGCGGCCCGGCCGGTTCAGAATCAGCGTGCCGTTCCAGCGCGCGCGGAGGTCGGCCAGCAGTGCTTCGTCGCCCTGATGCATCACGTGCAGGTAGGCGAGGCCGAGCCGGTCGAGTTCCGTCGCGAGATGGCGATACAGGTCCCGCCCCTCGGCACCTTCGTCGAGGCCGCCCAGCGTGTTGCCGGGCGATACGCGGATGGCTGTGCGGTCCGCGCCGATCTCGTCGGCGATCGCCGTGGCTACCTCGATCGCGAAGCGCGCGCGGTTCTCGATCGAGCCGCCATACACGTCGGTGCGTGTGTTCGCATTCGGCGCGAAGAATTGCTGGACGAGATACCCGTTCGCACCGTGGATCTCGACGCCGTCGGCGCCCGCGTCGATCGCGCGGCACGCGGCGATGCGGAAGTCGTTTACGGTCGCGCGCACTTCCTCGGTCGTCAACGCACGCGGCACGGGGATGTCCTGCATGCCCTTTACCGTGAACATCTGCGCGTTCGGCGCAATCGCCGACGGTGCAACGCCCTGCCGGTGATGCGGCGTATTGTCCGGATGCGACATGCGCCCGACGTGCATCAGCTGGATGAACAACCGGCCACCGCGTGCATGCACGCGGTCGCTGATCGCCTTCCAGCCGGCGACGTGCGCGTCGGTATAGATGCCGGGCGTCGTCAGGTAGCCTTGCCCGTCGTCCGACGGCTGGGTGCCTTCGCTGACGATCAGGCCGAGGCTCGATCGCTGCGCGTAATACTCGGCGGCCCATTCGCCGGGCGTGCCGTCGAAGGCGGCGCGGCTGCGGGTCATCGGCGCCATGACCAGGCGGTTTTCCAGCGTATATCGGCCCACGCGGACCGGAGTGAACAGTTGGCTCATGATGCGTCAGCTCCTCGAGTTTCGGGACGGCGGCGCCGGGTCGGTGCCGCCTCGGGCGCCGGCCGCGCACGGGTGTGCCGACCTCGCCTCCACACACCCATCATCCATTGCTTCCTTTTCGGGATAAACCGGGTAATCTGGATAGCATTGATCCATTAATGGGGCAATGAGCATGGAACTGCTGAACGACATGGCGCTGTTCGTCGAAGTCGTGAAAGCGAAGGGCTTTCGCAGTGCGGCCGAGACGCTGGGGATGCCGAACTCGACGCTGTCGCGGCGGATCAGCGCGCTGGAGAAGGCGATCGGGCTGCGGCTGCTGCACCGGACGACGCGCCGGATCGAGCTGACCGAGGCCGGCCAGCTCTACTTCGAGCGCTGCAAGCGCATCGTCGACGAGGCGCGGCTCGCGCACGAGCAGCTCGGCGGCCTGCTGGCGGAGCCGACCGGCGTGCTGCGCGCCTCGTTTCCGGTCGATTTCGCGGTGACCTACCTGGCGCCGCTGATCGTCGAATTCTCGACGCGTTACCCGAAGCTGACATTCGATTTCGAGCTGACGTCGCGGCGGGTCGATCTGGTGAGCGAACCGTTCGACGTGGCGATCCGCTTGGGCGAATCCGAAGATTCTCAACTGATCGCGCGGCGGCTGGCCACGCTCGGGAACTACCTTTATGCGTCGCCCGGCTATCTCGCGCGCGCGGGCGAGCCGCGCACGCCGGACGACCTCGCGCGGCACGCGTGCCTCAGCCTGGCGAGGGCCGGCACGTGGACGCTGCATGACGGCACGCACGCCGTCGCGGTACCGGTGAGCAGCCGTTTCGCGGGTAACAGCGTCGGCATGCTGCGGCGCCTGGCCACGCTCGATGCGGGCATCATCGTGCTGTCCGAAGCGATCGTCGCGGATGACCTGGCCGCCGGCCGGTTGCGCCGCGTGATGCCCGAATGGGAGGGCGAGCCGATTCCGGTCTACGCGATGACGGAAACGCGGCTGCTGCCCGCGAAGACGCAGCATTTCATCGAGTTCTTGCGGGAGCGTTTCGCACAGGCGTGACGAGCGGGTATCCGTTCGTCGTTCAGTTCTGCGCCGGTGGCGGTGCGTCCAGCTGCGCTTCCCATTTCTTCAGGATGCGCACGCGTGCCTGGCTGAAATCGACCCAGCAGTTCACCCGCGCGTCTTCCGGGATCATCTGCTGCGGATCGGCGGCTTTCACGTAGTCGCAGGTGTCGTCGGCGAAACGGGTCCAGCTTGCCTGCGACTTCGCGAGCGCGCGGGCGGCATCGGGGTTGCGCTGCTCGAGCTTGCGCTCGAGCGACCGGTACGCGCGCTCGACCGCCTGATTATTCTGATCCAGGATGCACACGCGCACGTTGTCCATCGTCGGGCCGTGTTTCTCGCAATCGACGGCGGCAAACGCAGCGATGTGGCCGGTCGCCAGCGCGGCGACGGCAAGGAAGCGGGCGGCGTGGCGCATGCGCGTCGAACGAAGGCGGAGACTAGTTGCCGCGGGCCGACGCCGGGCTCGTCTTGTCGCTGACCGGCACCATGCGGGCCTTCGCATCGTTCGCGGAGTTCGCGGGATTCACGGCTTTCGCGTCGTCGTCAGGTTCGAGCACGAAGCGGAACGAATCGACGCGCTGCATCACCTTCGCCGCATACGCGTTCGAACCGCCGCTGTAGCTCCTCAGTCCGGCCCGCACGTCGCCCCCGGCCGCCCTCACGTAGCCCGACAGGATCGCCGACCCGACTTCGACGTTCGCGTTCGGGTCGGTCAGGTCCTTCACGTTGCGCACCAGGCCGCGGTGCGCGGTCGGCACGACCTGCATCAGCCCGGTCGCGCCATGCTGGCCGCGCGCCTTTTCCTGGAAGCGCGATTCGATCGAAATAATGGCGTAAACGAGTGCGGGAGGCAGCGAATATTTCGTCGCAGTGACGCTCACGATATCGGCAAGTTTCGCGGCCCGTTCCTTCGCGACGCCGAACTTCTTCGTCAGGTAGGACGTGATGCGGCGGTTTGCTTCGTTCGGCTGATCGTTGGCGTCGGCGAGCGGCGCGGATGCGACGGACGGCGCCGATGCGGCTGCTTCGGGCGCGGACGCAGGCAGTGCGGGCGCTTGCTGCGCCGACGCCTGTTGCGCGATGCCGAGCGAAAGCACGATCAGCCAGAGAAACCGTCGCATGGTGGAGTGCGGGGAATGGGAAGGCGCCTAGTATATCGGCCAATCGCGGCCGGTGGTCGAGTGCCGGTTCGAATGAAAGCGGCATGTAGGCTTGTGTCGTGGCGAGCCGATCGAGGAGCCGGTCGTTGCGCGGACACGCATCGGAGTCCGGACGAACGCTAGTTGATGATCTCGCCGATGCCGGTTTCGATGCGGATTCTGAGCTGCTGGATGAATGCCGGATCGTAGGGTTCCCAGCTCTCGAGTTCGCCGACGATCTTCAAAGGCGATGTGCTCCGATACGATCGCGTCGGATTGCCCGGGAATTTCTTGTCCGTGACGTTGGGGTCGTTTTCGAATTCGCCGGTGGGTTCGACGATGTAGACCCGCGGCCGGCCGTCGCCTTTGGCCATTTCCGCAGCCAGGCCGGCGCCTTTGGGCAACGCCGTGAAGTAAATGTGATTCATCACGACGTCATCGCGATAATTCGATCTGAAGCCTGCCGTCAGCAAGTCGCCGATCCGCAGATTCGCTTTCGTGCCATGAAAAAACGGGCCGGAGTCCGGAGCGGTCATGGTTTCTCCTTCCAATAATCGCGCAACGGCTTCTACGCGCGCCGCGCGCTCGCCACCCGTGCAATCGCGCCGATCGCATCGCTGACGAGCACCGCGAGCAGGCCGACGATCACGCCGCCCTGCAGCACGAATGCGGTGTTCGACGTCTGCAGCCCCGCGATGATCACGTCGCCGAGCCCGCGCGCGGCGACCGTCGAGCCGATCGTCGCGGTGCCGAGATTGATCACGACCGCGAGCCGGACTCCGTTGATGATCACCGGAAACGCGAGCGGCAGCTCGACCGATACCAGTTGCTGCCAGCCGCTCATCCCCATCCCGCGCGCGGCATCGACGACGTCGCGCGGCACGTCCTCGAGCCCCGCGATCGTGCTTTCGAATACGGGCAGGAGGCCATACAACACGAGTGCGATCAGCACGGGCTTCAAGCCGAATCCGACGGCCGGCACCGCGAGCGCGAGCACCGCGACGGGCGGGAAGGTCTGGCCGATGTCGACGACGCTGCGCGCGACCGGCAGGAAATCCGCGCCCCACGGCCGCGTGACCGCGATGCCGGCCGCGACCGCGACGATCGTGCCGATCACGCTCGACAATGCGACCGTGCCGAGATGCGCGAGCGTGAGGTCGAGCAGGCTCGCGCGGTCGTAGATGACCGGTGCGCCGTTGTCCGCGAACGGCGCGAACACGCCTTGCAGCCATGCGGGTCGCAACAGCAGCACGAGCAGCAGCGCGAGCGCGGCCGCGCGTGCGATGTGAGCGGGAAGTGCCGACCGCCCGGGCCGCTTGCCGCCGTGCGTCGTCATGCGGGCTTCCTTGCGTGCGCACGGATCGCGTCGAGCGTGATGCGGCGCGTGTTGCGGCCGTCGCCATCTTCGACCGGAAGCGCATCGACGCCGCGCCACAGCAGCTCCGATACCGCATCGCGCAGCGTGCGTGTCGCGGCGATCGGTTCGCCGTCGGCATGACCGGGTTCGGCCACCGCGTCGATCGGGGTCAGCGCGAGCAGGCGCAGCGGCCGGTCGACGCCGGCGACCAGCTGTTCGACGACGCCGGCTGCCGGCTTGCCGAGAATCTCGGCAGGCGTTGCGACCTGCAGCAGCCGGCCGCCGTCCATCACTGCGATCGTGTCGCCGAGCTTCAGCGCTTCCTCGATATCGTGCGTGACGATCACGACCGTGATGCCGAGGCGGCGTTGCAATGCAAACAGGTCGTCCTGCGCCTTGTTGCGGATGATCGGATCGAGCGCGCCGAACGGCTCGTCCATCAGCAGCATCGCGGGTTCGGCCGCGAGCGCGCGCGCAACGCCGACGCGCTGCTGCTGGCCACCCGACAGTTCGTGCGGCAGCTTGTCCGCGAACTCGGCCGGCGGGAGATGAAACAGGTCGAGCAATTCGCTCACGCGCGCGTCGACGCGATCGGCCGGCCAGCCGAGCAGGCGCGGCACGGTCGCGATGTTGCGCGCGACACTCCAGTGCGGAAACAGCCCGTGCCCCTGGATCGCGTAGCCGATGCCGCGCCGCAACTGCTCGGGCGCAACGGTGGCCGTATCGACGCCGTCGATGCGGATCGTGCCGCTGGTGGGCGCGATCAGCCGGTTGATCATGCGCAGCAGCGTCGACTTGCCGCTGCCCGATGCGCCGACGAGCGCGGTGATCGTGCCGCGTTTCATCGTCAGCGTGACGTCGTCGACGGCGACGATATCGCCGAAGCGTTTGCCCGCACGTTCGATCTCGATCATCCTGCACGCCCCTTCGCGAGCGTGGTCGCGGCTTCGAATATGACGGCCGCCACCAGCGCGAGCGCGATCGTCGGGATCGCGCCGAGCAGCACGAGATCGGCGGCCGATTGCCCGATCCCCTGGAAGATGAAGGTGCCGAAGCCGCCGCCGCCGATCAGCGCGGCGACCGCGGTCAGTCCGATGTTCTGCACGAGCACGATGCGCACGCCGCTCAGGATCACCGGCAGCGCGAGCACGAGATCGACGCGCAGCAACCGCTGCATGCGCGTCATGCCCATCGCGCGCGCCGCTTCGGTCACGTGCGGCGGCACCTGGCCGAGCCCGACCACGACGCTCGACGCGATCGGCAGCAGCGAATACAGGAACAGCGCGAGCACGGCAGGCGCCACGCCGATGCCGCGGATGCCGAGCGCGGCCGCGAGCGGCACGTGTGCGGCGAGCAAACCGAGCGGCGCCATCATCAGCCCGTACATCGCGATGCTGGGGATCGTCTGCACGATATTGAGCACGGGCATCGCGACGGTACGCACCGCCGCGATGCGCGCGCAGGCGATGCCGAGCGGCACGCCCGCGACGAGCGCGGCAGCCACCGAGCCACCGGTGAGCGACACGTGCCGGATCGCCTCGATCCAGAAGTCGTCGCTGCGCACCGCGTATTCGCGCATCACGGAGAGGCCGTCCCACCAGCCGCTCGCGAGCGGCACCGAAATCGCTGCTATCGCGACGACGAGCGCGGCGAGACGCCGCCACGGGCCGAATGCGAGCCGCGCGAGCGCATCCGCGACGAGCACGGCCCACGCGAACAGCAGCAGCCAGACGCCGGAGGAGGGCGACACGCGGGCGAGCGTGTCGTCAGGTGCGACGACGTGCGTCGCGGCCGCGCCGACCGCGTACACGAGCGTGGCGAGCCACGCGCAGCCGGCCATGAGGCGCCACGCGGGGCGGCTCGCGGTCATCGCCCACAGCGCGCCGACGATCCACAGCGCGGCGAGCCCGGCGCCCTGCAGGGCCGGCAGCGCGGCGAACATCGACAGGTCGGTGCCGGCCGCGATGCGGTTCGGCCGCAGCACCGCGAACGGCAGGCCGAGCACGGCGACGATCGTCAGGACCCCGATCAGGATACCGACCTTGTCTGCCGTGATGCGCCGCGCGGACGCCGCCGCGCGACCCGTCATTTAACGAAGCCCTTCGATTTCAGGTAGCTTTTCGCGACGCCGGCGGCCGGTTCGCCGTTGATCTGGATGCGCGCGTTCAGTGACTGCAGCGTCTTCAGGTCGAGGCTCGCGAACACCGGCTTCAGGTAGTCGGCGATCTGCGGATGCGCTTTCAGCACGGCTTCGCGGATCACCGGTGCGGGCGCGTAGACGGGCTGCACGTGCTTGTCGTCGTCGAGCACCGCGAGGCCGCTCGACGCGATGCCGCCGTCGGTGCCGTAGACCATCGCGGCATTCACGCCGTCGGTCTGGTTCGCGGCGGCCTTGATGGTTGCGGCCGTGTCGCCGCCGGACAGCACCACGAGCTGGTCGGGCTTCAGCTTGAAGCCATAGGCTTTCTCGAACGACGGCAGGGCGGACGCACTGTTCACGAATTCGGCCGACGCCGCGAGCTTCACCTTGCCGCCGCCGGCGACCCACTTGCCGAAATCGGAGAAGGTCTTCAGGTGCTGCGATTGCGCGACCGGTGCGAGCACGGCGACGCCCCACGTGTTGTTCGCGGGCGCCGGGGTGAGCCAGACGAGATGGTTGGCCGCGTAGTCGAGTTGCTTCGCGGTGTCGTAACCCTGGCTCGCGTTCTTCCACAGCGGATCGTCCGCCTTGTTGAAGAAGAACGCCGCATTGCCGGTGTATTCGGGGTAGACGTCGATTTCGCCGCTCGTGAGCGCCTTGCGCACGATCGGCGTGGTGCCGAGCGCGATCTTTTCGGTGACGGGGATGCCGTGCGCCTTCAGCACCTGCGCGATGAGGTTGCCGAGCAGGTTGCCTTCGGTGTCGATCTTCGACGACACCACGACGGGCGTGTCGGCATGCGCGCCGGGCGCGACGAGGGTAGCGGCGAGCGCGAGGCCCAGGATCCGGGCGGGCAGGGCGAGCTTCATACGGGCCAATCTCCAGGACGGGGGCGTACGCCGAAAGTTACTTGACTGAGCCGGCTTTGGCAAACCGCGTGCGGCGGCGTGCCCACAGCCCGTGTGGGGATTACCCGCATCCGTGTTGCAGGCTTGTTACACTGAATCCGTTCCCGCCTTGCCGACACTTCCTGACATGAAGCCCGAGTTGCTGGTTCTCATCGCATTGCGCGGTGACGCGCATCGCGAGATCGCCGCGTCGTTCGACGTGCGCTACGCCCCGACATCCGAAGAACGCGAACGCGCGATCGCCGAACACGGCGGCACCCTACGCGCGGTGCTGACCAACGGCAGCACGGGGCTCACCGCCGCCGAGATCGATCGTCTTCCGCAACTCACGTTCGTCAGCGCGCTCGGCGCCGGCTACGAGCACATCGACGTGACGCATGCCAAGGCGCGCGGCGTTACCGTGGTCACGGGCGCCGGCACCAACGACGATTGCGTGGCCGATCATGCGTTCGCGCTGCTGCTCGCGGTGGTGCGCAACGTCGTGCAGCTCGATGCGAAAACCCGTGCGGGCGTGTGGCGCGACGGACTGGCGATGCCGCCGAACGTGTCGGGCAAGAAGCTCGGCATCGTCGGGCTCGGCAAGATCGGCGAGAAGTGCGCGCGCCGCGCAGCCGGCTTCGACATCGAGATCGGTTATCACAACCGGTCGGAGAAGAAGGTCCCTTATCGCTATTTCGACCGCGTCGACGCGCTCGCGCAGTGGGCCGATTTCCTGATCGTCGCGACACCGGGCGGCGCGCTCACGCGGCACCTGATCGATCGCGCGGTGCTCGATGCGCTCGGCCCCGGCGGGTTCGTCGTCAACGTGTCACGCGGCAGTGTTGTCGATACTGCTGCTTTGGCGGAGGCGTTGCGTGAAGGACGCATCGCGGGTGCGGGGCTCGACGTGTACGAAGGCGAACCCGAGCCGCCGCGCGCGCTGACGGATCTCGACAGCGTCGTGCTGACGCCGCACATGGGCGGCTGGTCGCCCGAGGCACTCGATCGGTCGGTGCGGCAGTTCATCGACAATGCCGAGCGGCACTTTTCAGGGCAGCCGGTGCTGACGCCGGTGTGAGGGTGGCTCGTGCGGCAGGCACGGCGATTTTTTTCCGCCGCAGCGAGTCTGTTGCCGTTGCTTCGACAGTATCGACGCGTTTGCGTGGCCGATCCGGTTGCCTCAATTCGCGGGGCGGATACCGGCCAGATCGGCCGCGGCGACTTCATCCGTCGAGGGGAGCGCCCGAATGGTCACCTCGCCGGAAATGAACCGTTTCCCCTTGAAATCCCGGCCGTGGTAGCGCGTGCTGATCGCGTGAAATTCCGCGTTGCCGGACGCCAGATGCTCGAGCTCCGTCACGTAGGCGCGCACATCCGCCCGATTTCCGAGCGGGCCGGCAAGGACGCGGTCGCGCGCGGCCATCAGGTTGCGCTCGTTCTCGGCCACCAGCGTTGCCAGCTTGTTCAGCGCGTCCTGGAGTTTCAGGCCCTCCCGGTACATCAGCAGCCAGACCGAGTTGACCGAGTCGGCGATATGAATTTCCTTTCGGAATGAATACGGGTCGTTGACCAGCGTAATCGAATCGATGGCGGCCGTTCTCATTTCCGCCAGCGAGCGGTCGGCCGCCAGGTGCTCGGTCATGTCGACGTCGATCGCGTACTCCGTCATGATGGCCGCCCATTCCCCGTAGTTGTCGATGCGCCGCATCTCCAGGTAGGCATCGAACGTGAGTTCGTCCATCTTCAACGCCAGCGGATCGGTCTGCCTGACGATCAACGTATGCAGTGCGTCCTCCATGCGTTTCCAGACACGCGGTTTCGACGCCAGATGTGCCTTGACGGGCAAGAGCCCCTCGTACAGCAATTGCGCGATGGGCGCGGTGTCGGGCGGGCGAATGCCGGCGATTGCATCGAAGTAGTGCTGGCGCAATGTCGAGCGCTGTTGCGCCTGCTCCAGCATCGCGGGGTTGGTGATGGTGTCGTCGATCAGCGTGGTGATGCTCATCATCCGTTCCAGATCGTAGATCCTGTCGTTCAGCGTGTGCGGATAGCACAGCCCGCCGAATGACGGCATGCTTTGCGCCAGATAATGTTCGACGGCCTTCTGGCTGCCGTAGTAGGCGAGGATGTACGGGCTGTCCGTGAGCGCGATCCGGCGTTCCGCCTCGTCATGGTGCGGATGCCACATGGGTTTCAGTTGCAGATGGAAATCCGGATGGAAGATCTTTTCCCCGGGCTTCGGCAGGCCGGGGAGGTTGCGAACGAAGTTGGGAATATCTGTCATGGCGGGATCTCGGGCTGGATGTCCGGCGGCCGGGACGGGTGGCCTTCGTCAACCGTGCTTGAGCACGAAGCTGTAGATGGAAACCTGACGCTTCACGATGGCGACGGCCAGGCTTTCGCACATCACGCGGAGTTCTTCCAGCGCGCCGACCGCGCCCGTCGGGAAATGGCGCTCGATGTTGTCCTGAACGTCCAGCAGCCATCGCGTCGCGTCCGTCCGGTTCGGCAGGACCTGCATGTCGTGGATGCGGAAGCCGCTTTGCTCGAACACCTGGCGCAGGTATGCGGGCGTCTTGCGATATTTGCACGCGAGCCTGTCGACCAGGTCGGGCGTATCGGAGCGGTATTCGGAAAGGTCGACGTTATATAAGTTATCCGAAACGATGACCGTCCCGTTTGCGGCCAGCCGCCGACGCAACTTGGCCATCACGCCCTCGAAGAGATCATAGGGGAAATGGGAGATCACGCCGCGCATGATCGCGAGGTCGTAGGGCGCGTCGAAGTCCGGCAGCAGGTCGATGTCCAGTGCATTGCACCGGAACAGGTTGATCCTGTCGGATACGCCGCGCGCGGCGTTGACTTCGGCGCAGTATTCGAGCTGGCGATCGCTGATGTTGATGCCGTCCAGGCGATGACAGCCGGGAAACCGCTCGGACAGATCGCGCAGCACCGTTCCCCAGCCGCATCCGATGTCGAGTATCCGGTTGATCGGCTGGCGCCCGGGCGTTTCCAGGCCGGCGATCTTCAGTTGCCGTTCGAAATACCTGAGGCCCGATTCGTCGAGGTCGGCCGGCCTGGGCGATTGGGGATCGTCATAGACGCCGAACTGGAACCAGAGGCGATCGCCAATGGCCTTGCTCCAGTTCACCGGATCGTTCTGGTAGGCCTCCATGACCCGCGATTCGTAATCGTTCTGCAGTTGGCCTCGAATGGCCGCGAATGGCTGGCGACGCCGATCGTTCAATGGCGACGCGGATGCGATGGTTTTGCTGGTAACCAGGTTGTTCATTGCCATGCCCCCGCAGCGACCGGCTACAAATGTCCGGATTATTGACTTTTAAATCTAGCCGGCGGGGAATCGATGTCAAGCGATATCAGATTGTTTCTGATTTCGATTCAATAATGCAATTGATTGATGAAGCGTGGAATTGTTTTTTTAAAGAGTCGTTGCTTCTGTTTCGATAAGAATCGGAAAATGGAAGCGAATGAATGAAGCGATCCCGGGACGCCGGTGCACTGGCGTCCCGGGATCGCTTCCGGACGGTCACGCCGCCGTTCAGGACGCCGTCAACGGCACCGTCACCGACGTGCCGGCCGGGTCAAGCGTCAGCCCGGTGCCCGGCGTCGGCCGCAGCGTGGCCTCGTTGTCGCTCGACAGCACGACGAGCCCCAGCCGGTGGCCGGCTTCCAGCTTGTAGTCACGCGGCATGAACGTCAGCTTCAGGTCGTACGGCATCCCGGGCAGAAGCGGCTGCGAGACCCATTCCGACACGCGGTTGCGCGGATCGGTCCACGCGCGCGTGACGATCGTGGCCGTGCCGTCCGGCGCGCGATCGACCAGCAGGGCCGTCACATTGGCCACGGCCGTGAAGGTCAGCCTGACGCGCGCGGTCGCCGAACCGGACAGGCGTGTCGCGGCCGTGAGCGGCGCGGTTTCGAACCGGCTGCGGTTCTCGCCCGTCGGCGCGTTCGCCAGCGTGAGCGCGGGAATGCGCGCATCGTCGGTGAAGCGCGCGAGCGGGCCGCCGCTCGGCAGCCGCAGCAGCGTGCCGGTGCCAGTGCCGTCGCCGCTCGCGAAGTACGTGACCGGCGTGGCGTGGCGCGCGGCCCAGTCCGCTTCCTTCAGCAGCGTGCCGTCCGCCTGCTCGATCACCGCGCGCGGATCGCGTTCGACGCCGTTGTCGAAACCGATCAGGTAGCGCGTGAACCAGCGGTTCACTTCCGCAGTCCACGCATCGGCCATCGCCGGCACGCGGGTCGGGTCGGTGTGCTTCAGGCGATGCAGCCACAGCTGCGTCGGCACGCCCTGGCGCCGCATCGCAAGATGCCACAGCGTCGACTGGTCGACCCGCACGTTGTCGTCGGTGAGCCCTTGCGCGACGAGCGCCGGCGCGACCGCGTACGCGGTGGGAATATCGCGCGCGGCCCAGAACGGCGAATAGTCGCCGGTCTTGCGGTCTTCCTGCTGCAGCGCTTCGTCGATCAGGTGCGTGCAGCGCTCCGGATGCGCGTTCGTCAGCAGCGCCTTGATGTACACGTCGACGTCCTCGCCCTGATAGCCTTCCGGCGCACGCACGAGCCCGCCCGAGCGGTAGTAGCCGTACATGTTCGTCAGCCCGGCGACCGGCACGATCGCGTCGAGCCCGCGCGTGCGCAGGCTCGCGACCATCTTCGGCAGCGTGCCGTCGTACGACACGCCGTACATGCCGACGTGGCCCGTCGACCAGTTCGCGACGACCGTCTTGCCGTTCGCGTCCTTCGCGGTCGCGTCGCGGCCGAGCCAGCGGATCACCGATGCCATCGCGACCGATTCGTCGCGCGTGAGGATCGTCGGGCAGCCGTCCGAACCGGCGGTACCGAGCGAATCCGCGTAGACGATCGTGAAGCCGCGCGGGATGAAGTAGCCCTCGATCCACGAGCGCCCGGCGGCGGCCGCCTCGACCTGCTGCAGCATCCGCACCTGCGGCGCGGCGGCCATGATGCGCGCGGAGGCGCCGGTCGCTGCCGTGGCCGCCGTGGCGGCCGGATGCGGCGTGCCGTCGAGTTCGACGTCGACGTTGTGGTCGGGGCTGTCGGCGAGGCCCGCGTAGTACGGGCTCGCGAGCACGATGACGGGCGTACGCGCGCCGTTCGCGGTTTCGGTCGGTCGCACGATGCGGACGTGGATGCGGTCGCGCGTGCCGTCGCCGTCGGAATCGACCGGCGTGTCGACCCACGCGTTCTCCTCGATCGTGCCGCCCGACAGCGACGGCTGCACCTGGCCGTTCGTGATCACGGGCCGGTAGTGGCCGCCGCTGGCCGGATTGGCGTACGGGACGCCGGACGGCGAAATGCGTGACGCGAGCTGCTTGTCGGCTGCCGAGGCGGCGGCCTCCTCCTGTTTGCCCTGCGCGAGCGCGGAGACGCCCGCCACGCTGCCGCCGTCGTCGCCGCCGCACGCGGCGAGCGTTGCGGCTGCAACGAGCGCGGGTAGCCACGCGCGACGCAATCCGGTTCGATGAATGTCCATTGTCGACCTCTTCTTGTGATTGTCTGGAACCGGCCGGCCCGCGATATGCCCCCTGCGGCCCGGCCGGGTGCTGCATCGGATGAAACGGAACTGCACCTTCGAAAGCGCCGGGCGCGATGCCCGGGTGTCACGGCCGGTGTCGACGCGCGTCACGCATCGCGCGACCCGGCGAGCGTCGGGGCGACTGCATCGCCCCGACCGGAAAGCGTCAGCGCGGCGGCTGATTCGGGCCGCCCGGTCGAAGCGAGTCCGGCGGCGCGAAATGCATACAGGAGTGCGAATCAAATGCGGGCATGCCCGATCTTCCTTCAGGTTTCAGATGAAACGGAACGGCACGATGCGATGAGGCGGGGATGGTGCGAACGGCGGTGCTGCAACGGCAGGAAAGCGCGACGCGAGTCGGCGGGGCCGGCCGGAATGCTTTCCGGAAGCTTGCGCAAACTTATCTCAGTGAAATCTCGGTGTCAAACTTTTTTAGTTTGAGTCAAACAAAGTTTTTAGGCGTGCGAGGCGACGGACCTGCGATCGGTCTAAATTTCCGGGAAATCTGTCCGTAAACGGTAAAAAACAGATTGAAAGGAGAGAGAGGGCATGACGACTTCGGTCACGGCAGCGAGCGGCCTTTCGCGCGCGCAGATGGCGCAGCAGGCAGCGCTCGACGGCCGCCAGCAGACGGACGCGGCGGCCGGGCAACCGCAGGACGCGCCGCTTGCCATCCGCGCGCTGGACCAGGACGCGATGCAGGCGGCGCGCATGAAGCAGATGTCGATACTGGGCAACCTGTCGACGAAGCTGCGCGACGTCACCAGCCAGCTCGCGACGAGCATGCACGAGATCATCGCGAAGCGGCCGGACCTGGCCGACGCGCAGTTCGATTTCACGACCGACAACGGCCAGATCAAGGTCGTAGCGAAGACGATGACGGAAAGCGATCGCGCGTGGGTGGAGTCGACGCTGAATGCGAACGCGGGCCTCGTGCTCGCGACGCGCGCGTTTCACCAGCAGGCCGTCGACTTCGCCGAGCAGGGGGCGGCCGCCGTAGGCGAGACGTTCACGGACGACGATCGCAAGGTGGCCAGCCAGCGCGCCGACGCGGACTTCCTGTTCATGAAGGAAATCAACGCGTCCGTCGCGCGCAACCGGACGTTCGAGGAGGTCGGCGGGCATTTCACCACGCAGGACGGCACGCGGCTGACGTTCGACGCGTCGGCCGGCAGCGCGCGCGGCACGCTCGCGCTGCTGGAAACCGACCGTCAGCTGTCGTCGGGCGCGGCGATCTTCGTCGACGATTCGGGGCAAAAGACCTACGGCCGACGCCCGGGCCTGATCGACGTCGGCTTCGGGGCGGCGTTCGAGGACATCCTGAACGGCCGCAACAGCATCGGTTTCCACGAGGTCGCGTAGCCACGCGCGTCGCGGAGCCGGGCGTCGCGGGCCTATTCGTCGCGCAACGCTTCGGCCGGCCGTACCCGTGCGGCGCGCCAGCTCGGGTAGAGCGTCGCGACGCACGACATCAGGAACGCGGCCGCGGCGATCTCGATCACGTCGGCCGCCGCGAGCTTCGACGGCAGCGAGCTGAGGAAGTACACGGACGGCGTCAGGAAGCGGATGCCGAGCAACTGCTCGATCGCGGGCAGCACCCACGGGATGCTCACCGCGATCGCGCAGCCGAGCGCGACGCCCGCCAGCGTGCCGGCGAGGCCGATCGTCATCCCCTGGATCGCGAAGATCTTCATGATCGACCCGGGCGGCGCGCCGAGCGTGCGCAGGATCGCGATGTCGCCCTGCTTCTGCGTGACGGTCATCACGAGCGACGACACGAGGTTGAACGCGGCGACCGCGACGATCAGCATCAGGATCAGCGACAGCATGCGCTTTTGCAGCCGCTCGGCCTCGAACCACGTGCGGTTCTGCCGTGTCCAGTCGCGGATATAGAGATCGCCCGACAGCGTGCGCGACAGTTCCAGCGCGATCTCCGGCGCGCGCTGCAGATCGTCGAGGCGCAGCCGGACGCCGGTCGGCGCACGCACGTTGAACAGCGTCTGCGCGTCGCGGATGTGGATGTAGGCGAGCGCGCTGTCGTACTGGTAGTGGCCCGACTCGAACGTGCCGACCACGTTGAACTGCCGGAACTGCGGCAGCGCGTCGCCGATGCGTGCGGTGTTGCCGGGCGCGAAGAACGTGATGCGGTCGCCGCTCTTCACGTGCAGCGCGTCGGCCAGCGCCGAGCCGAGCACGATGCCCATCTCGCCCGGCACGAGCGCGTCGAGCCGCCCGGTCTTCAGCTTGCGCGCGATCTCGGACACGCGCGGCTCCAGCACGGGATCGATGCCGCGCAGCGCGACGCCCGTCACGCTGCCCGCGTTCGTCAGCAGTGCCTGTGCGTCGACATAGGGCGCGACGGCGCGCACCGCCGGATTCCGCAGCGATTCGTGCGCGGTGAGCCGCCAGTCGGGCATCGTGCCGGTCGGCGAGAAGATTTCCACGTGTGCGAGCACCGACAGCATCCGGTCGCGCACTTCGGTCCGGAATCCGTTCATCACCGACAGGACGACGATCAGCGCGGCGACGCCGAGCGCGATGCCGGCCATCGCGGCGCCGGCAATGAACGACACGAAGCCGTCGCCGGCCGTGCGCCGGCCGCCGCGCGCATAGCGCAGCCCGATCTGCCATTCGAACGGGAGTTTCAAGCGGTTTCCTTTCATTTCGATTCGATCCTGCCGAGCCGCGCATTCTAGCGAACGCGGCGCCGCCGTGCGCAGCGGTTGCGCGACGGACGGCCGATATCCGCCCGACCGGCCGGTCATCCGGCGGCGTTGCGCGCCGGCACGCCGATATTTCCATCGTTTCGGGTCTGATCGATAATGGCGCCCAGCATCCGGTCGAACATACCAAGCAATTACGGCGCAACCGGGCCGCGCCGTCACAGACCCATAACAATTCGGGGAAGGTTGCCGCACCAGGCAGCATGTCCTTGACAAGGAAATAACAATGGATTTGCTGCGCTTCCTGCTGCTCCTGCCGATTCGCGTGGCGGGCTTCTTGTGGTGGCTGCTCGGCAGCGCGCTGCGGCCGCTGGTGGGCGACGTGTCGTGGAAGGCCCCCGCGTGGATGGGCGTCACCGCCGCGGCCGTGCGCCGCCGCCCGTGGCATGCCGGCGGCCTCGTGCTGCTCGCGGCCGCGCTCGGCTACGGCGGCTACTGGTTCAAGCATCGCCCGAAGCCGCCCGAGCCCGAGACTGTCAGCTTCACCGTGAAGGCGCCGGCGATCACCACCTACGAGGTGGACGACACCGACAAGCCGAAGATCACCGTGCATCCGCTCGAAGTCGTGTTCGCGCAATCGGCCGCGCCGATCGAACAGGTCGGCAAGCCGGCCGGCGACGGCATCGAGATGACGCCCGCGCTGAAGGGCGCATGGGAGTGGGCCGACGACAAGACGCTGCGCTTCACGCCGGCGGCCGACTGGCCGGTCGGCGCGCACGTCGAGGTGCGTTTCGCGGTGCACCGGGTGTTCGCGCCGCAAGTGACGATGCATGACGACCGTTTCGCGTTCGACCTGCCCGCGTTCGCCGCGACGTTCGGCAACAATGAGTTCTACCAGAACCCCGACAACCCGGCGGAGAAGCAGGCGCTGATGCAGTTGCGCTTCAACTACCCGGTCGATCCGGCCGAGTTCGAGAAGCGCATCGGCCTCGTGCTGGTCGGCCGTGACGGCAAGCATTCGACGCCGCTGCGCTACACGGTCAACTACGACAAGATGAAGACGAGCGCGTGGGTCTACTCGCAGCCGCTCGAGATTCCGCGCGATCCGCTGGTGGCACGGCTCGACGTCGACAAGGGCGTGAAGAGCTCGCGCGGCGGCAACGGCACGCCGGACGTGCTGCATGCGTCGGTCGACGTGCCGGGGCTCTACAGCCTGTCGATCGCCAACGTCGCGCCGACGCTCGTCGACAACGAGCGCTACGAGCCCGAGCAGGTGCTCGTCGCGGAGGCATCCGACGGCGTGCGCAGCGCCGACCTGGCCGCGCGCGCGAAGGCGTGGGTGCTGCCGAAGCGCAAGCCGGGCGTCGATCAGTCGGACGACGATCCGCCGTACGAATGGAACGTGGCCGACATCAGCGACGCGGTGCTGAAGCAGTCGAAACCGCTGCCGCTCGACGCGGTGCCGACCGAGAACGACTACGCGACGTTGCAAAGCTTCAAGTACCACGCGACGCCGGGCGATCGCATCGTCGTGCGTTTCGCGGGCGACCTGAAATCGGCCGGCGGCTACCTGCTCGCCGAGCCGGTGACGACCGCGTTCACGGTGCCCGATTATCCGAAGCTGCTGCGCTTCATGGCCGACGGCTCGCTGCTGTCGATGAGCGGCAGCAAGCGGCTGTCGGTCGTGTCGCGCAACCTGCCGGGGATGAAGGTCGAGATCGGCCGCGTGCTGCCCGACCAGCTCCAGCATCTCGTGAGCTTCAACAACGGCACGTACGCGCGGCCCGAGCTGTCGTATTCGTTCAGCGAGGATCACATCGTCGAGCGCTTCGTGCAGACGCGTGCGTTCCCGGCCGGCGACCCCGGCAAGGCGCATTACGAAGGCATCGATCTCGGCCAGTACCTGAAGGGCGGCAAGCGCGGCGTGTTCCTGCTGCACCTGACGAAGTACGACCCGGCGGCGGAGAAGAAGAAAGCCGACGATGCGAAGGATGGCGATGCATCGTCCGGCGACGGCAGCCAGGATCAGTCGGACAACGCCGATTCGGGCGACAGCAACGGCAACGGCGATGACAGCGACAACGCGCTCGGCGACACGCGCCTGATCGTCGTGACCGATCTCGGGATGCTGGTCAAGAAAGC
Organism: Burkholderia sp. SRS-25; assembly: GCF_004343765.1. NCBI lineage: Bacteria > Pseudomonadati > Pseudomonadota > Betaproteobacteria > Burkholderiales > Burkholderiaceae > Burkholderia > Burkholderia sp. SRS-25. The sequence goes on along the minus strand of NZ_PTXM01000036.1, from coordinate 9,733 downwards.
GCTGGACGGCAGCCAGGACGTATTCATCCAGTCGATCCGAACGGGCAAGCCGGTTGCGGGCGCAACCGTATCGGTGCTCGCCGTGAACGGCCAGGCGCTGTTCACGCAGACCACGAGCGCCGACGGCATCGTGCATTTCCCCGCGTTCAAGGGGCTCGACCGCGAGAAGCGGCCGCAGCTGTACGTCGTGAAGAAGGACACCGACCTGTCGTTCCTGCCGGTGGCCGGCCGCGATCGCCAGCTCGATTTCTCGCGTTTCGACGTCGACGGCGAGCGCAATGCGACGGGCCAGGGGCAACTGTCCGCGTACCTGTTCTCCGATCGCGGCCTGTATCGGCCCGGCGATCCGTTTCACATCGGCCTGATCGTGCGCGCGGCGAGCTGGGCGCGCAGCCCGGCCGGCGTGCCGCTGCAGGCGGAGATCGTCGATCCGCGCGGGATCACCGTCGAGCGCAAGCCGGTGACGGTCGATGCGACCGGCTTCACCGAGCTCGGCTATACGACGGCCGAAACGGCGCCGACCGGCACGTGGACGGTCAACCTGTATATCGTCAAGGACGGCCAGCCCGGTGCGGAGCCGATCGGCAGCACGACGGTGCAGGTGAAGGAGTTCCTGCCCGACCGGATGAAGGTCGACGCGAAGCTGTCGCAGCAGGTCGTCGAAGGATGGGTGAAGCCGAAGGGGCTGAAGGGCATCGTCGATGCGCAGAACCTGTTCGGCACGCCGGCGGAGAAGCGCCGCGTCGCGGCGACGCTGACGCTGCGCCCGGTGTGGCCGTCGTTCCGCAGCTGGCAGGGCTATCGCTTCTTCGATGCCCGCCGCGCGAAGGAGGGCTATACGACGACGCTGCAGGACGGCGCGACCGACGACAAGGGCCATGCGGAGTTCGACCTCGATCTCGACAAGTACGCGGACGCGACCTACCAGCTCTACTTCCAGGCGAAGGCCTATGAAGCGGAAGGCGGGCGCAACGTCGCCGCGAACGCGCAGGCGCTCGTGTCGAACAACGACTGGCTCGTCGGCTACAAGTCGGTCGACGATCTCGGCTACGTGAAGCGCGGCAGCCCGCGCACGGTGCGCCTCGTCGCGATCGATCCGAACGCGAAGGCGATCGACGTGAAGGACTTGCGTGCACAACTCGTCGAGGAACGCTACGTGTCGGTGCTGACCAAGCAGGATTCCGGCGCGTACAAATACGATTCGCGGCTGAAGGAAGTGCCGGTCGACGAGAAGCCGCTGGCGATTCCGGCGGCCGGGCTCGACTTCACGCTGCGTACCGACAAGCCGGGCAGCTATGCGCTCGTGATCCGCAACGCGGCCGGCGCCGCGGTGAACCGGATCGAGTATTCGGTCACGGGCGACGCGAACGTCACGCGCTCGCTCGACCGCAACGCGGAACTGCAGGTGACGCTCGCGAAGCACGACTACAAGCCGGGCGAGCAGGTCGAGATCGCGATCCGCGCGCCTTACGCGGGCAGCGGCCTGATCACGATCGAGCGCGACAAGGTGTATGCGCACGCGTGGTTCCATGCGGACACGACGAGTTCGATCCAGCACATCACGGTGCCGGCCGGCTTCGAAGGCAACGGCTACATCAACGTGCAGTACATCCGCGATCCGTCGTCGGACGAGATCTTCATGAGCCCGCTGAGCTACGGCGTCGTGCCGTTCTCGGTGAACCTCGACGCGCGCCGCAACGCGGTGTCGGTCGATGCGCCGGCGCTCGTGAAGCCCGGCGACACGGTGAATTTCACCGTGCATTCGGCGAAGCCCGCGAAGGTCGTCGTGTTCGCGGTCGACGAGGGCATCCTGCAGGTCGCGCGCTACAAGCTCGGCGATCCGCTGAAATTCTTCTTCCGCAAGCGGATGCTCGAAGTCGGCACGTCGCAGATCCTCGACCTGATCCTGCCGGACTTCGAGAAGCTGATGGCGATGGCCGCGCCGGGCGGCGACGCCGACGATGCAATCGGCCGCCAGTTGAACCCGTTCAAGCGCAAGCGCGACAAGCCGGTCGTCTACTGGTCGGGGATCGTCGACGTGAACGGCGACACGCGCCTGAGCTACACCGTGCCTGATTACTTCAACGGCAAGCTGCGCGTGATGGCCGTGTCGGTGTCGCCGGATCTCGTCGGTACGTTCGAAGGCGCGACGACGGTGCGCGGCGATTTCGTGCTGTCGCCGAACGTGCCGACGACGCTCGCGCCGGGTGACGAGGCCGACGTCAGCGTCGGCGTCGCGAACAACCTGACGGGTGTCGGCAACCAGCCGGTGCCGGTCGCGGTCACGCTGAAGACGGGGCCGCAGTTGCAGGTGGTCGGGCCGGCCACGCAGAACATTTCACTCGCCCCGCAGCACGAGGGTGTCGCGATGTTCCGCGTGAAGGCGACCGACACCCTCGGCTCGGGTTCGCTGTCGTTCGGCGCGCGTTATGGTGCGAAGGGCGCGCAGCAGCGCGTCGACGTGTCGGTGCGGCCGGCCGCCGCGTTCCGCACGCAGCTCGACATCGCACGCCTCGATCCGGGCAAGAAGGCGAGCGTGCCGAACCTGCGGTCGATGTACGACGCGTATGCATCGCGCGACGCGAGCATCTCCACCGCGCCGCTCGTGCTGTCCGAAGGATTGTCGTCGTATCTCGTCAACTTCGAGCACACCTGCAGCGAGCAGCTGGTGAGTGCGGCCGTGCCGCGCGTGTTCGCGGCGAAGTGGCTGTCGGTGCGGGCGCTGACGAGCGCGATGCACGCAACCGACGCCGGTGCCGACGCGACGAACGCGGCGGCGATCACGCAATTCCTCGGGGTGCTGCGCAGCCGGCAGAACGCGCAGGGCGGGTTCGGGCTGTGGAGTGCGACGCCGGACGCCGATCCGTTCGTGTCCGCGTACGCGATGCACGTGCTGCTCGACGCGCGCGAGCGCGGCATCGCGGTGCCGAAGGACATGCTCGACGCGGGTAATCAGTATCTGCAGAAGCTCGCGGCGAACGATTCGCTCGGCTCGCTCGACCTGCTGCGGCAGCGCGCGTATGCGGTGTATCTGCTGACGCGCCAGGGCAACGTGACGACCAACAGCCTCGCGGCCGTGCAGAAGCGGCTGCAGGATGCGTATCCGAACGACTGGAAGAACGATCTCGCGGCCGCATGGCTCGCCGCGTCGTACCAGCTGCTGAAGCAGGACAAGGAGGCCGCGGCGCTGATCGCGGGCCCGCAGGCGCTGCTCGAGCGCAAGCGCGCGTCCGACGGCGGTTACGTGACCGGCTACTACCTCGATCCGCTGACGCGCGACGCGAGCGTGCTGTACCTGATCGCGAAGCACTTCCCCGAGCGCGTGCGCAAGCTGTCGCCGCGCGCGATGGACAACCTCGCCGCGCCGCTCGTCGACAATCGCTACAACACGCTGTCGTCGGCGATGACGATTCTCGCGCTCGATGCGTATGCGGCGTCGAGCGCGGGCCAGCTCGACCAGCTCGCGATCGACGAGGTGCGCGCGGGCGCCGCGCCGAAGGACGTGTCGTCGATCCAGGCGAACCTCGTGCGCTCGGGCACGTGGTCGGCCGCTGCATCGCGCGTCGACTTCGTGAACGGCAGCACGTTGCCCGCATGGTGGATCACGAGCCAGTCGGGCTACGACCGCGGCACGTCGACGAAGGCGATCAAGAACGGGCTGGAGATCGTGCGCGACTATACCGGCACGGACGGCAAGCCGCTCGACAAGATCACGGTCGGCCAGGAGATCGACGTGCACCTGAAGATCCGTGCGACCGGCTCGGCGAGCGTCGGCAACATCGCGATCGTCGACCTGTTGCCGGGCGGCTTCGATCCGGTGATCGCGCCGCCGCCCGTCACCGACACGCAGGACGGTGACGGCAACGGCGATGGCGGCGCGCCGGCGCCGGTGGCCGATGCCCCGTGGCGTTCGCCGATCGGCGTGAAGGGTTCCACGTGGCAGCCGCAGTTCGCGGACGTGCGCGAGGATCGCGTGGTGATCTACGGCACCGCGACGACCGACGTGCGCGAGTTCGTCTACCGGATCAAGGCGAGCAACGCGGGCCGCTTCGTCGCGCCGCCGGCTTACGGCGAGTCGATGTACGACCGCCGCTTGCAGGCGCAGGCGCCCGGCGGCACGACCCTGACGGTGGAGCGCGTGCGATGACGATGAGGCTGCAACGTCGTCGCCGGCCGCGGCGGGTGCGAGGAGCGCCCGCGCGTGGCTGACGACGTTTCGGTGCGCCGGCGCGTGCTGCACGGCGCCGGCCGGTGGCTGCATCGCTGGCAGAACTGGATCGCCGGCGTGCTGCTCGTGTTCGGCGCGCTGGCCGCATGCCGGCTGTGGCCGCATCCGCCGCTACGCGACTGGAAGCCGTCGTCGGTCGCGGTGGTCGACGCGCAGGGCCGCTTGCTGCGACTCACGCTCGCGAAGGACGACCGCTACCGGCTGTGGGTGCCGCTCGACCGGATGTCGCCGCAGCTCGTCGAAGCCGTGATGCTGCACGAGGACCGCTGGTTCTGGTGGCATCCCGGCTTCAACCCGTACGGGCTTGCACGCGGCGCGTGGATCACGTACGTGCGCGGCGGCAATCCGCAGGGCGGCTCGACGCTGACGATGCAGCTCGCGCGCTCGCTGTGGCGGCTGAACACGCGCACGCCGGCCGGCAAGCTCGAGCAGGTTGCGCGCGCGGTGCAGCTCGAACTCTTCTATTCGAAACGGCAGATCCTCGAAGCGTATCTGAACGATGCGCCGTATGGCCGCAACGTCGAAGGCGCGGGCACCGCGAGCGTCGTCTATTTCGACCGGATGCCCGACGCGCTGACGCTGCCCGAGGCGCTTGCGCTCGCGGTGATTCCGCAGGACCCGGCGCGGCGCGTGCGCGGCGGGCAGGATGAAATCAACCGCGCGCTGGCCGCGTCGCGCAACCGCTTGTATGCGCGCTGGCTGACGAAGCATCCGGGCGATGCATCGTTCAAGCCGCTGTTCGCGTTGCCGCTTGCGATGCGGCCGCTGTCCGCGCTGCCGTTCGATGCGCCGCATGCGGTCGGCCAGGCACTCGCCGCGCGCAACGCATGGCGTACGACCTCGAGCGCCGCGGCGAACGACAGCGACGCCGACGCGCGACTCGTGACGACGCTCGATCTCGACCTGCAGCACACGCTCGAACGGCAGATCGCACGTTATGTCGCGCGCAACGATACGCGCGGCGTGCGCAACGCGGCGGCGATCCTCGTCGATACGCGCGACATGGGCGTTAAGGCGCTCGTCGGTTCCGCGAACTTCTTCGACCGCGCGATCGACGGGCAGGTGAACGGCACGCTTGCGCGGCGTTCACCCGGCTCGACGCTCAAGCCGTTCATCTATGCGCTCGGCTTCGATCAGGGCGTGCTGCATCCGCAGACCGTGCTGCGCGACGTGCCGACCGCATTCGGCCCGTATGCGCCGGAGAATTTCGACGGCCATTTCCTCGGGCCGATCACCGCGACCGATGCGCTGAACCGCAGCCGCAACGTGCCGGCCGTGTGGGTCGCGTCGCAGCTCAAGTCGCCCGATCTGTACCGGTTCCTGCAGGAAGCCGGCGTGCGCCGGCTCGCGAGCGCGCAGCACTACGGGCTCGCGCTGGTGCTCGGCGGCGGCGAAGTGACGATGCAGGATCTCGCGGCGCTCTACGCAATGCTCGCGAATCGCGGCGAGTTCCGGCCGCTGCGGCTGCGCGCGGACGAACCGGCGCTGCCCGGCCGACGCCTGCTCAGCGCCGAGGCGAGCTACATGACGATGGACATGCTGCGTCAGCATCTGCGCCCCGACGAGACGAGCGGCGCGCAGCCGTCGAGCGTGCCGGTCTACTGGAAGACCGGCACGTCATGGTCGTTCCGCGATGCATGGACGGCCGGCGTGTTCGGCCCGTACGTGCTGGTCGTGTGGGTCGGCAACTTCGACAACTCGACCAATACGGCATTCGTCGGCGTCGACGCGGCCGCGCCGCTGTTCTTCCAGGTCGTCGATGCGCTGAATGCCGAGCGCGCGCTCGTCGAGCCGCCGCGCGCGGTGCCGCCGAAGTTGAAGCGCGTGCGGATCTGCCTCGCGAGCGGCGATTTGCCGAACGAGTGGTGCCCGCAGCAGGGCTGGACGTGGTTCATTCCGGGTACGTCGCCGATCCGCGTGAGCACCGTGCACCGGCCGGTCGTGATCGACGACTCGACGGGGAAGGCCGCGTGTCCGCCGTACGACGGCAAGCGCACGCATACGGAGATCTTCGAGTTCTGGCCGTCGGATCTGCAGCAGGTGTTCGCGCAGGCCGGCATTCCGCGCCGGCGGCCGCCGCAGAACGCGGACTGCCGCGACGCGGGGCAGGTCGAAGGCGATCCGCCGCGCATCACGTCGCCGCTGCGCGGCAGTACGTATGCGATGCGCGTGAGGAGTACGGAGGAGACGCGCATCGCGTTCAACGCGACGGCCGATGCGAGCGCGCATGCGCTGTACTGGTTCGTCAACGATGCATTTGTCGGGCGCGGTGCGCCGGGCGATGCGCTGTTCTGGCAGCCGCGGACGGCCGGCAGCTATACGGTGCGGGTGGTCGACGATCACGGGCGCAGTGATCAACGGCCGCTGGCGGTGGGGTTGGAGCAGTAGGGGCCGCCCGCACCGATTCAGACGCTGTAGCCGATCCGCAGGACACCCCACGGCCGCCCGCCGACGACGATCGGCGCGGAAACGTCCTTCATCAGCGCGAACTGGCCGTTGCCCATGTCGCGCCGATAGGTCTGCAACAGGAACGGTTTGGTATGCGACACGGAGGTGCGCGCAGTCCGGTCGGTGTAGATCCGGCGGTTCCGGCAGTTCGCTGCGTTCCAGGCGGCGTCCGCGCGCTGCGGCAGCGAGAACTTCCGGTTGTGGGTCGGCAGGTAGCACAGCCGGTCGAAGCTCGCGCAATAGACGATGCGCGCGTCGATCTCGAGCACCGGCTCCTGGAGGGCCGGCAGCACGCGATCGGTGAACGCCGTGAAGCGCGTCACGAATTGCTGCGGGTCGGTGCCGGGAATCGGCTCGTAGTGCGCGTCGAAGAGCGCGTCGAGCGTGATGTCGCCGCGGCTGACCGCGTCCTCGAAAAGCTTGCTGATCGCGGCGGCGGTGTTCCGTGCGGTTTCGATCAGGCGCGTATCGGGTGACTCGATGCCGGTTGCGGCCGTGAGTTCGATGAGTGTCTCGGAGACGGAGAGCAGATTGCCGAGCCGGTCCTTGGCCTGTGAGAAGTTGTTGCTCGAGTTTTCGACGCCGGACGCCATCTCGCCCACCTGCTCGTCGAGACGGTGGCACTGCGTCTCGATCTCGTCGGTCAGCGACGCGATCTGTTCGGCTTCGCCGGCGAGCTCGGTGATCGCGTGCCCGGTCGCGTGCACGACTTCGCCGATTGCGCGCGTGCCTTCGCGCACGCGGTGCGCGCGTGCGGCGTTGTCGGTTCCCTCGGCGATCAGGTGTTCGGTCTGCTCGGCGAGGCGCGCGAGGGTCGTCTCGATCTGGGCCGTCGCCTGTCCGGTCTTCGCGGACAGGTTCTTCACCTCGGCGGCGACGACGGCGAAGCTGCGGCCCGCGTCGCCTGCGCGCGCTGCCTCGATCGCGGCGTTCAGCGCGAGCAGGTGCGTCTGGCGCGCGATGACGGAGATATCCTCGGAGACGGCCCGCACGTGATCGAGCGCGTCGCGCAGCGCCCCCATCTGGTCGCTGATCGTGGTGACGCCCTCGACGAGGCCGTGAATGTCCGCGAGCGAGGCCTCGATCGTCTGCTGCGACTGCCGGACCGCATTCGACGCATTGGCGCTGACGTCGCGCACCTGCTGCGCCGCTTCGGCGATCCGGTGGTTGCCGCGCAGCGTAACGGCGGCCGATTCGCGCAGCGTGTGGCAGACCTCCGCCTGACGGGCGACGCGGGCGGCCACTTCCTCGACATGGCCCGACACGTCGCAGATCTCGATGCCGAGCCTGCCGGCCTGCTCGGCGATGTCGCCGACGACCGCGCGCGACGAACGGCGGCCGCGGCCGATTCCGAAGAAGTTCACGTTGCAGGGTCTCCTTTAGGGGGCATGCCCGGTTCCGGGCGGATATCGGGCGCGCGTTCCTGACTTGACGGCAGCTTGGCTGCGGACTTGAGGTCGGGTAAACATCGAGGCCCGATTGCCCGTGCGATGCAGGGCGCGGTACGTCGTCATCCGCGTTCGAAGCGGCCATGTACCGGTGCGGGGCGGGGACGGGCGCATGCCGGCCGCCCGCCCGCACGCGCAGCGTCAGAACACGTGGTGGATGCCGGCGTTGACGCCGACCGTCGTGCCCGGCAACCCGTACAACGCGCCACCCGTGATGCCGAGGCCCGTATTCATCGCGCCGTGGTTGTTGACGACGCCGACCTGCGCATACAGGCCCGTTCGCTTCGACAGGCTGTAGTCGGCGCCGATCGCGGCAAGCAGCGAGTGATTGTGCGAATCGTTGCGGTCGGTCGTGTACCACGCGCCGGTGTTCAGGTCGAGGGCCGGCGTGACGCGATAGTCGAGACCGGCGCTGTACACGTTGTTGCTGAACGATCCGGCGACCTTGTAGCTCGTGAACGACGCCTTGCCCGTTACCGGCCCGAACGTGTAGGCGGTACCGATCGTGCGGCCGACGAATGCGACCGTGCTCGGAACCGGCGTGGGGGATGTGCCGCCGTTCCCGTCGTAGAGCGCCGCGTTGAGCATGAAGCCGCCGTTCGTATAGGTGAGGCTGCCTGAATACTGGCGTCCCGCCTGGAAGTCGCCGGCTTTCCCGCCGAATCCGAACATCGCGCTGGCCGTCAGTCCGGCGATCGTCGGGCTCGTGTACGAAATCGCGTTCGGATTGAAGAGACCCGTGACGAGCACGTTGTCGACGTACGGAATCAGTGCGGCGCCGAAGTGCGAGATATTGCGCGGATCCGAGCCGAGTATCGCGAGCACGAACGGCGAGAACTGCAGGCCGACCTTGGTTTCGCCGAACCCGCCGTCGATGCCGACCCACGCCTGGCGGCCGAAGAAGTTGCCGTTCGAATGGCCGAACGCGCCGTCCGTGATGTTGAAGCCGCTTTCCAGCTTGAATCTCGCATGCAGCCCGCCGCCCAGATCTTCGGTACCCGTCATCCCGAAATTGGTCGGCGTCATGCCGGTGTCGGTCAGCGCGAACTGGCGTCCGGCGTTGCCACCGGTTGCCGAGTCGAGCGATCGGCTCGTATAAAGCAATGCGGCGTCGAGGTCGCCGTACAGCGTGATGCTGCTCTGGGCGAAGCTGCTCGTGCTTGCCGCTGCGCCCAGCAGTGCCGCGCAAATCATCCGTGTCCTTCCGTTCATCGTCTGTCTCCGTTTTGTTGAGTGTTGTAATACGTATAACTAATTAAGTGGGCGGCGATGGAATCGATGCGAGCCGCCCGCATGCCGTGCTGTCGGGAACGCACGGCAATGCTTTTCGCGGGCCGGATACGGCCGCGCTCCGGCGCCGCGGCGATGCGGAACGCCCGCCGTGGCGGGCGGTGTCACATCGAGCGGTTCAACTGCTCGAGGATGGCCGGGTTCTCGAGCGTGGACGTGTCCTGCGTGATCGCCTCGCCCTTCGCGAGCGAACGCAGCAGGCGCCGCATGATCTTGCCCGAGCGCGTCTTCGGCAGGTTGTCGCCGAAGCGGATGTCCTTCGGCTTCGCAATCGGCCCGATCTGCTTGCCGACCCAGTCGCGCAGCGTCTTCGCCAGCG
>NZ_PTXM01000035.1:0-63298 GCF_004343765.1 Burkholderia sp. SRS-25 | reverse complement strand
GCGCGACCTGGTTCATCGGGTGGTTGAACGGCGTGATCGCCGAAATCACGCCGAGCAGCGGGTCGCGCTGCGTGTACACGCGGCGCTTCTTGCCGTGCGGGGTCAGGTCGCACGAGAAGATCTGCCCATCGTCCTTCAGCACTTCGCCGGCGCCGAACGTCAGCACGTCGGCCACGCGGCCAGCTTCGTACGTCGAATCCTTGATGCAAAGACCCGCCTCGGCCGTGATCAGCGCTGCAATCTCGGCAGTGCGCGAGCGCACGATATCGGCCGCGCGGCGCAGGATCGCCGCGCGATCATGGCGCGTGAGCGTCGGCCGGTACGCACGCGCGGCCGCGAACGCGCGCCGCACGTCGTCCAGCGTCGCCTTCGGCACGGTGCCGACCAGCGAGCCGTCGTACGGATTACGCACTTCGATTACCGCGTCCCGATGAATCCGTTCCCCATCGATTCGCAGTGCTTCGCGACGAATCTCGCGGACGTCCGTCGATGCTGCAATGGCGTTCATGAGTGTGTCCCCTTACGGATGCGTGCGCATCACTGCAGATGGTTGAGCGCGATGTCGATGATGTCGAAGTTGCGCAGTCGCGCGCGGCCCGACACGTCGCCGGCGACCGGCTTGCTGAAGATCAGCGGCACGATCTGCTCGGAGATCCCGCCGTGCGAGCGCAGCGGCACGTCGAGGCCCGACAGGTCGTGCTTGATGCGGCGCGTGCCGAGCACGACGTCCTGCTTCGAGATCACGATCAGGTCGCCCATCCGCGCCGGGGGCAGCTCGAAGCGCGCGCAGCCCTCGGCGCCGGTGAGCACGACCTCGATGCCGTCGACCGCGGCGAGCCGTGCGCGCAGCGCTTCGGCGTCGGCCGTCGCCGGCACGTAGACGGTCGCGAACGAGCCGAGCGCGCCATGGTGCACGACGTACGGATCGGTGATCGGCAGGATCACGCGCGCCGCATCCTCGCCGAGCCACTCGTCGAACAGTTCCTGCAGGTAGATCACGTTCGGCTCGCCGGTTTCATCGTCGTGCTTCGCGTTCATCCCGTGGTCGGCCGTGATCGCGACGATCGCACCGAGCGCGTCGAGGCGCTGCAGGTAGGTGTCCATCATCGCGTAGAACGCGTTCGCGCCTTCCGTGCCGGGCGCGCACTTGTGCTGCACGTAGTCGGTGGTCGACAGGTACATCAGGTCGATCGGGCGCGTCTCGAGCAGGCGCACGCCGGCCGCGAACACGAATTCCGACAGATCCGCGCTGTACACGCTCGGCACCGGCTTGCCGACCAGCTCGAGCACGTTGTCGATGCCGTTTTCCTCGACGCTCGCCTCGTCGGCCTTTTCCGACGAGAAACAGATGCCCTTCAGCCCCTTGCCGAGCAGGCGGCGCAACTTGTCCTTCGCGGTGACGACCGCGACCTTCGCACCTTGCTCCGCGAAGGTCGCGAGCACGGTCGGTGCGACCAGGTACTTCGGATCGTTCATCAGCACTTCGGCGCCGGTGTCGCGGTCGTAGAAGTAGTTGCCGCTTATCCCATGCACCGCCGGCGGCACGCCTGTCACGATCGACAGATTGTTCGGGTTCGTGAAGCTCGGCACCACGCACTCGCCCTTGAGCGCCGTGCCCGGCTTCAGCAGCGTGCGCAGGAACGGCGCGACGCCGGCCTCGGCCGCTTCCTCCAGATATTCGTATGCGCAGCCATCGACGCACACGACCACCACGGGCCGGCTCATCCAGTTGTAGCGGCGGCCGTTCACTTCCACGGATACAGGCGTTTCATTCATGACGTTCATTCCTTTCAGTTCGAAGGGTAGAGCCGTCGGCGCCCGCGCCGCGCCGAAGGGAGGTGTTTTCCATGCTTGACATTAAAATTGATGATTTGTAGATTGTCAACAACATGCAGAGAACAGAAAGCAAAACAACGTAGCAGCAAGAGGGCTGGTCTCCACTCATCCGCCGCGTGCCGCGGCGCCACAGTCAAGGGGTCTGAAGATGAACGAAGTGCCGGTAAACAAGCGTTTGAACGCATGGGCGACGGGTGCGGCCCGCTTCGCGCTGGCCGCGGCGGTCGCGCTCGGCGCGGTGCAGGCGGCGCACGCAAAGACGTCGCTGCTCGTCTATACCGCGCTGGAAGACGAGGCGATGAAGCCCTACAAGGACGCGTTCGAGAAGGCGAACCCCGACATCGAGATTCGCTGGGTGCGCGACTCGACCGGCTCGGTCACCGCGAAGCTGCTCGCGGAGAAGAACAACCCGCGCGCGGACGTCGTGCTCGGCCTCGCCGCGTCGAGCCTGACGCTGCTGGACCTGCAGGGGATGCTGATGCCGTACGCGCCGAAGGGCTTCGACCAGCTCACGCGCAAGTACAGCGACGCGAACACGCCGCCGCACTGGGTCGGCATGGACGTGTGGGGCGCGACGATCTGCTACAACCGCGTCGCCGCGCAGGCGAAGGGCATCCCGAAGCCGACGTCGTGGGAAGACCTGACGAAGCCCGTCTATAAAGGCGCGATCGTGATGCCGAGCCCGGTTTCGTCCGGCACCGGCTACCTCGACGTGACCGCGTGGCTGCAGACCTTCGGCGACGACAAAGGCTGGAAATTCATGGACGCGCTCGACAAGAACGTCGCGCAATACGTGCACTCGGGCTCGAAGCCGTGCACGCTCGCCGGCACCGGCGAATTCCCGATCGGCATTTCGTTCGAGTTCCGTGGCCACGAACTGCAGTCGCAGGGCGCGCCGATCGATCTCGTGTTCCCGAAGGAAGGGCTCGGCTGGGACATGGAAGGCACGGCGATCATGAAGACGACGAAGCAGCCCGACGCCGCGAAGAAGCTGTCCGACTTCATGGCGAGCAAGGAGGCGAACCAGATCACCGCGCGCTGGTGGGCGATCGTCGCGTACCCGGGTGTCGCACGCAAGCTCGCCGGCATCCCCGACAACTACTCGGAGCTGCTCGTGAAGAACGACTTCGTATGGTCGGCGAAGAACCGCCAGTCGATTCTCGATACATGGCAGAAGCGCTACGGCGCGAAAGCGCAGCAGTAATACCGCGACCCGCCGCGGGGCCGCGCCGCGCGCCGCCCCGCGCCACCCTTTCCATCGTCGAATCCGGCCCCCGGGCCGCCCCAGCATGGAGGCGCGCATGGCACCTTATCTGAGCGCAGAACGCATCGAGAAGCGGTACAACGACACGCAGGTCCTGACCGACATCAACCTGAGCGTGATGAAGGGCGAAATGATCTGCTTCCTGGGGCCGTCCGGCTGCGGGAAGACCACGCTGCTGCGGATCATCGCAGGGCTCGAGACGCAGAACGCCGGCCACATCATGCAGGACGGCCGCGACATCTCGCGGCTGCCGCCGCAACTGCGCGATTACGGCATCGTGTTCCAGTCGTACGCGCTGTTCCCGAATCTCACCGTGTACGACAACGTCGCGTACGGGCTCGTGAACCGCAGGATGAAGCGCGACGCGATCCACGAGCGCGTGCACACGCTGCTCGCACTGGTCGGCCTGCCCGACAGCCATCGCAAGCATCCGGGCCAGTTGTCCGGCGGCCAGCAGCAGCGCATCGCACTGGCGCGCGCGCTCGCCACCTCCCCCGGCCTGCTGCTGCTCGACGAGCCGCTGTCGGCACTCGATGCGCGGGTGCGCGTCCGGCTGCGCCAGGAGATCCGCGCGCTGCAGCAGCGGCTCGGCGTGACGACGATCATGGTCACGCACGACCAGGAAGAGGCGCTGTCGATGGCCGACCGCATCGTCGTGATGAACCACGGCGTGATCGAGCAGATCGGCACGCCGCTCGAAATCTACCGGCAGCCCGCGTCGCCGTTCGTCGCGGACTTCATCGGCCGCGTGAACACGATCCCCGCCGAAGTCGCGCAGGACGGCACGCTGCGCGCAGGCGCGGTCGGGCTCGACTGCCGCCACGGTGCGGCCCGCCCCGCGCAAGGCGCGGCGGTATCGGTCTACGTGCGGCCCGAGGACCTGCGCATCCGCGTGCCGGGCGAGACGGCCGACAACGTGCTGGCCGGCCGCGTCGAGAAGCTCGAATTCCTCGGCGCGTTCTGCCGCGTGAGCTTCCGGATCGACGGGCTCGACGGCCAGGAGATCGTCGCCGACCTGTCGTATCACGACGTCGACCGCACCGGCGTGCAGGCCGGCGCGCGCATCGATCTCGCGCTCGATCGCGAGCATGTCCGCGTGTTCCCGAGCGCGAAGGAGCGACTGCAATGAGCACCGTCCTGACCGAGCGCCGCCGCGGCGCCTCCGCCCCCGCCGACGTGCGGCAGATCACGCACTGGCACGACCGCATCGCGCAGCTCGCGCTCGTCGCGATGGCCGCGCTGATGTCGATGTTCCTGCTGCTGCCGCTCGCGCTCGTCGTGCAGAAATGCTTCGTCGATGAGGACGGGCGCTTCGTCGGCGCGCACAACTTCGTCGAGTATCTCGAGGACAGCGGCGTGCTGCGCTCGATGCTGCATTCGCTGACGGTCGGCGCGCTCGTCACGTCGATCGTCGTGCCGATGGCGTTCACGTTCGCGTATGCGCTGACGCGCTCGTGCATGCCGCTGAAGAACGCGGCGCGCACGATCGCGCTGCTGCCGCTGCTCGCGCCGACCCTGCTGTCCGCGGTGTCGTTCATCTACTGGTTCGGCAACGCGGGGCTGCTGAAGCCGCTGCTGCACGGCCATTCGATCTACGGGCTGCCGGGCATCGTGCTGAGCATGGTGTACGCATCGTTCCCGCACGTGCTGATGATCCTCGTTACCGCGCTGTCGCTGGCCGACGGCCGGCTCTACGAGGCCGCCGACGCGATGGGCACGCGCCGCATGCGCAAGTTCTTCACGATCACGCTGCCGGGCGCGAAGTACGGGCTGATCAGCGCGACGATGGTGGCGTTCACGATGTGCATCAACGACTTCGGCGTGCCGGTGGTGATCGGCGGTTCGTACAACGTCCTGTCGACCGACATCTACAAGCTGATCATCGGCCTGCAGGACTTCAACCGCAGCGCGGTCGTGAGCCTGATGCTGCTGTGCCCCGCCCTCGTCGCGTTCGGCGTCGACTTCTTCATTCGCCGCCGCCAGCAGTCGCAGCTCGGCGCGCGCTCGACGCCGTACCAGCCGAAGCCGTCGCGCGGCTTCGACGCCGCGATGCTCGCGTACTGCGGCATCGTGTGCGCATTCTTCATCGCCGTGGTCGGCATCTCGGTGTTCGCGTCGTTCGTGAAGTTCTGGCCGTACCAGATGAGCCTCGGGCTGCAGCACTACGAGATGGGGCTGATCGGCGCCGGCATCTTCGACGCGTACAAGAACAGCCTGCGGATGGCCGCGACGGTGGCGCTCGGCGGCACGATCGTCGTGTTCGGCGGCGCCTACCTGATCGAGAAGACGCGCGGCGCGCGCTGGCTGCGCGGCTTCATCGCGCTGTGCGCGATCCTGCCGATGGGCGTGCCGGGGCTCGTGCTCGGCATCAGCTACATCTTCCTGTTCAACGCGCCCGGCAATCCGCTGAACGGGCTGTACGGCTCGCTGTGGCTGCTCGCGATCGTCACGGTGGTGCACTACTACGCATCGAGCCACCTGACCGCCGTCACCGCGCTCCGGCAGATCGACAGCGAGTTCGAGGCCGTATCCGCGTCGCTGAAGGTGCCGTTCTACAAGACCTTCCTGCGCGTGACCGTGCCCGTGTGCCTGCCCGCGATCCTGCTGATCGCACGCTACCTGTTCGTCAACGGGATGACGACGGTCTCGGCCGTCGCGTTCCTCTACTCGCCCGATACGCAGCCCGCGTCGGTCGCGATCCTGAACCTCGACGACGCGGGCCAGATGGGCCCGGCTGCCGCGATGGCCACGCTCGTGCTCGCGACCTCGTCGTTCGCGTGCGTGCTGTTCGCGTGCATCTCGCACCGCCTGTTGCGCCGCACGCAGGCCTGGCGCAATCCGCATCGCCGTTGATTCCCTGACTGTATTCACGTGACGTCCCGACTTCATCAAGGAGACACCATGACGCTCGCCGCCCAGCCCATCCTGCTCACCCCAGGCCCCCTGACGACCTCCGACACCACGCGCGACGCGATGCTGCGCGACTGGGGCTCGTGGGACAGCGACTTCAACGCGATCACCGCGCGGCTGCGCGAACGCCTGCTGCAGATCGTGCACGGCGAAGGCACGCACGAATGCGTGCCGCTGCAAGGCAGCGGCACGTTTTCGGTCGAGGCGGCGATCGGCACGCTCGTGCCGCGCGACGGCCACGTGCTGGTGCCGAACAACGGCGCGTACTGCGCGCGCCTCGCGAAGATCTGCCGCGTGCTCGGCCGCACGCTCACGACGATCGACTACAGCGAGGACCGCCGCGTCGATCCGGCCGACGTCGAGCGCGCGCTCGCGGCCGATCCGACCATCACGCACGTCGCGCTCGTGCACTGCGAAACCGGCGCCGGCGTGCTGAACCCGCTGCACGACGTCGCGCAGGTCGTCGCGAAGCACGGCCGCGGGTTGATCGTCGACGCGATGAGCTCGTTCGGCGCGATCGACATCGACGCGCGCACGACGCCGTTCGATGCGGTGATCGCCGCATCCGGCAAATGCCTCGAAGGCGTGCCGGGGCTCGGCTTCGTGATCGCGAAGCGCAGCGCGCTCGAACGCTGCGAAGGCAACAGCCACTCGCTCGCGATGGACCTGTACGACCAGTGGGTCTACATGCAGCGCACGACGCAGTGGCGTTTCACGCCGCCGACGCACGTGGTCGCGGCGCTCGACGCGGCCGTTGCGCAATACGTCGACGAAGGCGGGCTCGCCGCGCGCGGCGGCCGCTACCAGCGCAACTATCGCGCGCTGATCGACGGAATGCTCGCGCTCGGTTTCCGGCCGTTCCTCGATCCGGCGATCCAGGCGCCGATCATCGTCACGTTCCATGCGCCGGACGATCCGAACTACGACTTCAAGCGCTTCTATCAGGAGGTCAAGCAGCGCGGCTACATCCTGTATCCGGGCAAGCTGACCGAGGTCGAGACGTTCCGGGTCGGCTGCATCGGCCACTTCGGCGAAGCCGGCATCCCGGGCGCCGTCGCCGCGATCGCCGACACGCTGCGAGCAATGGGCGTGCGTCGCGTGTCGGCGGAAGCCGCCGCCTGACGTGACGCATTGCGACGTGACGTGATGGTCCCCGCCGCATGCACGTTCGCATGCGGCGGCCGATTTTTTGGCAGTGCGCGGCACGGCCCCTTTTCGACGAACCCTCCCATGCGGCCCTTCTGGATCGAACAAGCGCTGTTCAACGACGGCGATCTCGCCCCCGCACTGCAAGGCGAGACGCGTGCCGACGTGTGCATCGTCGGCGGCGGCTTCACCGGGCTCTGGACCGCGATCCAGGCGAAGCAGCAGGACCCTGCGCTCGACATCGCGATCGTCGAAGCGGACCTGTGCGGCGCCGGCGCGAGCGGCCGCAACGGCGGTTGCCTGCTCACGTGGTCCGCAAAATTCCTGACGCTGCGACGGCTGTTCGGCGAGGCCGAGGCGATTCGGCTCGTGAAGGCATCCGAAGCGGCCGTGCAGCACATCGCCGATTTCTGCCGCGCGCACGACATCGATGCCGAGCTGCGGCTCGACGGCACGCTGTACACCGCGACGTCACGCGCGCAGGTCGGCACGCTCGTGCCGGTGCTCGACGCGCTCGCCGCATGCGGCATCCACAGCTACGAACCGCTGCCGCCCGCCGAAGTCGCGCGCCGCTCGGGGTCCGCCCGCAATCTCGACGGCGTCTACTCGCCGATCGCCGCGACCGTGCATCCCGGCAAGCTCGTGCGCGGGCTGCGCCGCGTCGCGCTCGCGATGGGCATCCGGATCTATGAACGCACGCCGATGCTCGATTTCACGCCCGGCCGGCTCGCCGTCGTGCGCACGCCGTCCGGCAGCGTGAGCGCGGGCAAGCTCGTGTTCGCGATCAACGCATGGATGGCGAGCCGCTTCCCGCAGTTCGAGCGCACGATCGCGGTCGTGTCGAGCGACATGGTCATCACCGAGAAATGCCCGGCGCTGCTCGAAAAGACCGGGCTCGTGGACGGCGTGTCGGTGCTCGATTCGCGGATCTTCGTGTACTACTACCGCACCACCGCCGACGGGCGGCTGATGCTCGGCAAGGGCGGCAACACGTTCTCGTGGCGCAGCCGCATCGCGCCCGTGTTCGACCGGCGCTCGCCTTACGAAGCGCAACTCACGCAGAGCCTGCGCGAATTCTTTCCTTCGCTCGCGGGCGTGCCGGTCACCGCGAGCTGGAACGGGCCGTCGGATCGCTCCGTCACCGGCTTCCCGTTCTTCGGCCGCCTCGACGACGCGCCGAACGTGTTCTACGGCTTCGGCTACTCGGGTAACGGCGTGGGGCCGACCTACATGGGCGGGCAGATCCTGTCGTCGCTCGTGCTCGGCCTCGACAACGCGTGGACGCGCAGCCCGATCGTGCGCGGCCCGCTCGGGGCGTTCCCGCCGGAGCCGATCCGCTATGTCGGCGCGCACGTCGTGCGCAATGCGATCCGCCGCAAGGAGCGCGCGGAGGACGAGAGCCGGCAGCCGGCGGCAGTCGACACGTGGCTCGCGAAATTCGCGAGTGCGGCGGGCAAGGCTGACAAGGCGTGACGATGTGTCGACCTGCAGGACCTGCAGGACCTGTGTGACTTGAAGACGCAATGAAAAAGGGACGCTGCGAAGCGTCCCTTTGCTTTGTGCCGCGCGCGGCAACCCGCGCAGGTGTTGCCGGGCGCTTACGCGCGCACGGGTTTTTCCCGCGCCGCCTTGCCCGCCGCGGGCAGCCCCTGCTCGTGCGTGCGGCGCATGCGCTCGAGACCGTGCGACAGGTGCTCGCGCACGAGTGCCACGGCCTGCTCCTCGTCGCCGCTCGCGAGCGCCTGCACGATCTTGTCGTGCTCGGCCGCGGACACCGCGATCGCATCCTCCTCGGCCTCGATCGCCGCCTGGCGCAGCAGGCCGAGCTGGCGCACGAGCCGGCGGTAGGTATCGGTGAGATGCGTATTGCCGACGCCGACGACCATCGCGTCGTGGAACTGCACGTTCAGCTCGGTGTAGCGCGTGACGTCGTGCGTCTTCGCGGCGTCCTTCATCGACTGGATGATGCCCTTCAGCACCTTCAGCGTGTCGGGCGAGATGCGCTTCGCGAGCGCGCGAGCGACCGACTCGTCGAGCATCGCGCGCACCTCGTAGATCTCCTCGGCCTCGCGCAGCGGCACGACGCGCACCGTCACGCCGCGGTTCTTCTCGTTGCGCAGCAGGCCGGCCTGTTCGAGCGCGCGGAACGCTTCACGCACGGGGCCGCGCGACACGTTCAGCTTGGTCGCGATCTCGACTTCGTTGAGCTTCTCGCCAGGGGCGTATTCGCCGGAGACGATCGCGCGCTCGAGCATGTCCTGGACGATCATCGCGAGCGACTGGCTTTGCAGGAGTTCGATGGCGCTGAGCGCGTTCGGGGCTGTCATGGTCGGGCAGGCAGCAAGGCTGCGGTAGAAAACGAGGGCGCCATATCGGCGAATGATCCTTGTATACCCTCGCCCCGACACATTGTCAACAGTCTTCAGTCTCCAAAAACCAATTCCGCCCGCCGGAATGCAACCGAAACGCAGCCGGCAGCCGGCGGTCGCGCGTCGGGCCGACCTCGCCCGCGTCGCGCGACGCGTGCCGACCGTCAGGCCGTCGGGTGCTTCACCGGCCCCGGATCGCTCTGGCTCGGCCGGCCCGTCTCGACGTGGCCCGCGAAACGGCGCACGACCTTGTCGTCGCCGCCGCGCAGCGTCGTCGCGGTGATCGTCAGATCGTACCAGCCGTGGCTCGACGACAGCTCGAAGTGATCCTCGACGCGCTCGCCCGGCTCCAGCGTGTAGGTCCGCGCATGCTTGTGGCTGTATGCATTGTCGACCGTCACGCGGCACGTCGCGCGCCCGCTGTTGCGCAGTTGCAGGTACACGTGGCGGTTGCGCACGTCGTAGCCGATCCGCGCTTCGGGGTTCGCGTGGCGGCCGTCCGCCGCGAGCCGCGTGTTGCCCTGGAACTCGCACAGATAGCCGTTCGGGCCATAAGCCGCGAGATGGTAATCGCCGCGTGCGGCCGACGTATTCCACGTATCGACGAAGCGGTCGTGCGCGGACACCGCATAGCGGCGCGGCGGCGTCGTGGGGTTGCGGCGGTCGTACACGTAAAACGCGGCACCTGCATCACCGGTGTTCGCGAAGTCGAGCGACACGGCGTCGTCGTGCCCGCTCACGCGGCTGTGCACGAACAGCTCGTACGGCAGCGCACGTGCCGGGCGCGTACCGGGCTCCTGTGCCGGCATCGACTGCTGCGCGGGCACCTGGTACGCCTGGCCGGCCGTCGCGATGTGCTGCGGCACCGTGAAGCTCACCGTGCGCGTGTCGGGGCGCGCGGAGAAGTCGAATGCCGACGTGAGGTCGCCGCAGATCGACCGGCGCCACGCGCTGATGTTCGGCTCCTTCACGCCGAAACGCGCTTCGAGGAAACGCAGCACCGACGTATGGTCGAACGTTTCCGAGCAGACCCAGCCGCCCTTCGTCCACGGCGAGATGATGATCAGCGGCACGCGCGGACCGAGGCCGATCGGCTGGATGCCGCCCGGGTCCGCACCCGGCACGAGCGGGCTCATTTCGCCCGGGTACTTGTTCAGGTCGAGCAGTTCGTCGCCGAGGTTCGACAGCAGGTTCGACGACACGATGCCCTGGCCGCCCACGCCGCTCGTGACCGGCGGCACCGGCGGCACGACGTGGTCGAACAGCCCGTCGTTCTCGTCGTAGTTCAGGATGAACACCGTCTTCGCCCACACTTCCGGGTTCGACGTGAGCGCCTCGAGCACCATGTTGATGTAGAACGCGCCGTCGGTCGGGGAAGCCTGCGGGTGCTCGCTGTACTTGTACGGCGACACGATCCACGACACCTGCGGCAGCCGGTTCGCCTGCACGTCGGCCTTCAGCTCGGCGAGCGTGTGGTCCGATGCGCCCTTGTCGACCAGCGGGCCGCTCGCGCCCTCCTTCACCTGGAAGCGCTTGAAGAACATCAGCGAGTTGTCGGTGTAGTTGTCGGTCGGGTCGCCCGGGATGCCCGTGCCGCCCTGGTACACCTTCCAGCTGATCTTCGCGTTCTCGAGGCGTTCCGCGTAGGTCGTCCACGTATAGCCGTTCACGTCGTCGCGCTCGCCGATGCCCGGGCCGTTCGGCGGGTTGCCGTAGATGTTGCGCGGGTCGACCGTGCCGGTCCACAGGTAGATGCGGTTCGGTGCGGTGTCGGCGTGCGCGGAACAGAAGTACGAATCGCAGATCGTGAACGCGTCGGCCAATGCGTAGTGGTACGTGAGATCCTGGCGCTTCAGGTACCCCATCGTCAGCACGTCCTGCTTCTGGTTCACCCACTGGTCCCACTGGCCGTTGTTCCAGGACAGGTGGCCGCTGCTCCAGCCGTGATTGGTGCCCGGCTGGAATTCGGTCGTCTGCTTCGGATCGAGGTAGAACGGCAGCACGTACGGCGCCGACGGATCGAGGCCGCGCGAATGGTAGTTCTTCGTGAACACCGACGCGGGCGGCTGTTGCCACACCGGCGCACCGCTCGGCAGCAGGTGCGGACGCGGGTCGTTGAAGCCGCGCACGCCGCGCAGCCCGCCGAAGTAATGGTCGAACGAACGGTTTTCCTGCATGAAGATCACGACGTGCTCGACGTCGCGGATCGTGCCCGTGCGATAGGCGGCCGGCATCGCCAGCGCATTGCGGATCGCGGGCGGGAAGCCCGCGTAGGCGGCCATCGCGCCGGCCGACTGCGCGGCGAGCCGCAGGAAATCGCGTCGATTGTTCGAGGACATGAAGAGAACCCTGTTGTCGGTAGGAGTAGGGGCGCCAGTCGAGCGGGGCCGGCGGTTTGCGTTGCCGTTATTACCCCGCACCGGCATGTCCCGGGCGTGACCGGTTACCGCAGGTTTCTTTGGGTTACCCACAGGAATTTTTCCGAAGCGGCGCACGACGCGCCTTTCATCCGGCCGACATATGCATGCGCTACGCTGACGCGCGATACAGAGGGGAGAAGCCGAGTCGTGTTCGATCAGCTGAAGGCGTTCCACGCGACCGTCCGGCAGGGCAGCATCACGCGCGCCGCGCGCCACCTGGGCGTGAGCCAGCCGACGATCGCCGCGCAGATCCGGCAGGTCGAGCAGGTGTACGGCGTCGAGCTGTTCTACCGGAGCGGCCGCAAGCTCGAGATCACCGAGACGGGCATCGAGCTGCTGCCGCTCGTCGAGAAGATGATCGCGCTCGAGGCGCAGGCCGACATCATGCTGCGCAACGTCGGCGGCCTGTTCGAAGGCCACCTGCGGATCGGCGCGACGGGGCCGTACTACATCATGGATGCGGTCGGCCGCTTTTCGAACGCGCATCCGTCGATCGCGCTCACGTGCCGGATCGGCAACTCGGAGGAGATCCTGCAGGCGCTGCAGGAATTCCGCATCGACCTCGCCGTCTCGTCGCAGCGCAACGATGCCGACGGCCTCGAACGCAAGGTGATCTCGACCGACCCGCTCGTGCTCGTCGTGCATCGCAACCATCCGCTCGCGCGCTTCGACGCGATCGAGCCGGCGCAGCTCGCCGACGTACGGTTGCTGATTCGCGAGGAAGGCTCGGTCACGCGCCGCTGTACGGAGACGATTCTCGAGGCGGCAGGTGTCGCGGCCGTATCGGTTGCGGAGATCGGCAGCCGCGAAGCGATCCGCGAGGCGATCCTGCACGGCGTGGGCGGCAGCCTGTTTCCGCTCGGCGAGGCCGAACGTCATCCGGATTTGCGCGTGATCGCGCTGCGCGGCGTCGACACGACGATCGACGAATACGTGTACTACCTGAAGGCGCGGCGCCAGAGCCCCGCGATCGACGCATTCCTAGCGTGCATCCTGCCGGCCGGCAGCGACGCGGCCGGAACGGATGACGCCGGACGAACGGCGCGGCGGGTGAACGCGCGCTGAACTGCCGCGCGCTCACCGGGTCCGCACTTTGCTGGCGCTTTTTCCGCGCCTTCCCTCGTTTTTCCTCGTGCCTTCCTTCCGTCGTTGCGCTCACATCATTTCGGCAGTGCCGGAATCATCCACGTCAGCACGTGTTGCTGGAGGAACACCAACACGCCGAGCAGCAGCGTGAGAATCACGCTGTGCCAGAAGGTGCGCGCAAACACGACACCTTCCTGCCCTTTCAGGTCCGTCGTCGATACACCCGTCGCGATGTTCTGCGGCGAGATCATCTTGCCCATCACGCCGCCCGACGAGTTGGTCGCGGCCATCAGCACCGGATCGAGGCCGAGCTGCCGAGCGGCCACGACCTGCAGGTTGCCGAACAACGCGTTGCCCGACGTGTCGCTGCCGGACAGGAACACCGCGATCCAGCCGAGCGACGCGGACACCAGCGGGAACAATGCCCCCGTCGACGCGACGCCGGTGCCGAGCGTGTAGCTGATCCCCGAGTAGTTCAGCAGGTACGCGAGCCCGACGATCATCATCACCGTGACGATCGCGATCCATGTCTGCCGCCAGGTCTTGACCACGCATTCGAAGAAGTCGCCCACGCCGGTGCGCGTCAGCGCGGCCGTGATGATCGCCGAGACCAGGATCGCGGTGCCCGTGCCGAGCGGCTGGAAATCCCAGATCGCCGCATACGGCTTGTGGTACAGCGACACGAACACCGCGTTGTGCAGGCCCGGCCACTTGATCTTCACGTCGCCGATCGCCGCGATGTTCGCATGCACCCACACGATCACGACCACCGACACGACCAGCCACGGCAGCCAGCCGCCGAAGCCCGCGCGTGCGGCGCCGGCCGTTGCCGGCACGCTGCGCGCGAGCGCGTATTGCGGATCGGGCTGCGGCTTCCACACCTGCAGGAAACCGATCGTGACGATCAGCGACGTGAGCGACGACAGCACGTCGGTGAGCTGGTAGCCGAGGAAGTTCGACGTGACGAACTGCGCGATCGCGAAGCTGCCGCCCGACACGAGCAGCGCCGGCCACAGCTTCGAGATCGAGCGCAGCCCGCCGTACGCGCCGACTACGTAGAACGGCAGCAGCAGCGCGAAGAACGGCAGCTGGCGTCCGACCATCTGCGCGAGTGTCGCGGGCGGCAGCGACGTCACCGCGCCGAGCACGGTGATCGGCACGCCGAGCGCGCCGAACGCGACCGGCGCCGTGTTGAACAACAGCGTGTAGGTGAGCGCTTCGAGTGCGGGAAAGCCGAGCGCGATCAAGAGTGCGCTCGTGATCGCGACCGGCGTGCCGAATCCCGAGATCCCTTCGAGCAGGCAGCCGAACGAGAACGCGACGACGAGCAGCACGAGGCGGCGATCGTCGGGCAGGTTGTCGAGCATCCACTGCCGGAACTGGTCGAAGCGGCCCGACTTCACCGCGATGTTGTACAGCAGCAATGCGTTGAAGACGATCCACATCACCGGCACGACCGCGAGCGCCATGCCCGCGCCGACCGCGTTGAACGCGAGCCCCGCCGGCATGCCCCATGCGCCGATCGCGACCGCCAGGCCCGCGACGAGCCCCGCGAGCGACGCCTGCCACGCGGGGCGGCGCAGCACGCCGAGTGCGATCAGCGCAACCGCGATCGGGATCGCGGCGACGAGGAAGGACAGCAGCAGCGAGTTGGCGACTGGCGTCAGCGGCTGTGCGAAGACGATGCCGGGCGGTAGGGCGTCGATGGGGTTCATCGTGTCTCCAGAGTCGACCCGAGCTGGCTACTGGATGCCCCGGGTTCGGTACAAGGCGATGTCCTGCGGTCACGACCGGGATCTAGCGCTTGCGCACGCAACGACGTCGCACGCCCAACCGATCGGTTGCTTAAAAGAGGTTAGGAGGCGCACGGCGCTTGTACAAGGGGGGACAAGCCCGATGCGTGCCGACCCGATACGCCCGCGCCGCCGCCAGCTGACCGGCAGCAGGCAGCCTGCTGTCGTATTCGACAGAAAGCTCCCCCGCGCAATGTTGCACATGCGGCAAAGGTGCCTGACGGCGGGCGGGATGTTTCGTTTGGCGTCCGAAGCCTAGACTGGTCGCATCGATTCCGCCCGCGCCGGCCACGGCAGGCACGGCACCGGAACTTCACGGAGTGAACACGATGAAAAAGATGAAGCAGGCTGCATGCGCGTTCGTGCTGATCGGCGTGGCCTTCGCCGCTCACGCGCAGGCCGCGTCGACGCTGACGCGTGCCGAGGTCCGCCAGGAACTCGTGGAACTGCAGGCCGCCGGCTACCGGGCGAACCTCGCGAGCAGTCCCGACTTTCCGGACCACATGCAGGCGATCATGCGCCGTGCCGCGCAGGCGCGCGGCGAGGACACCGGCTACGGCAGCGAAGGCAGGGCAAACGTGGAATCGGGCAAGCCGGCGCAGCCGCACGCAATCGACCGCGGCACCTACGCGCATCACTGACATCGGACTCAACCGGATCGAGCGCACCACGGTGCGACCCGACCGGCGACGGAGAGACGCATCGCGCACCGCGCCGACCGACGCGATGCACGTGCGCAGACATCACACGCTGAAGCGGTTCAGCGTATAGGCGCGATAGGCGGCGACGAACGCGTCGAACGATCCGGCCTCCTTCGCTTCGAGCTCGGCCTGCTCGGCCAGCGATTTCGCGGCGAGCGCCTGCTCGGTGCGCAGCGTCTCCGCCGACGGCGGACGCGCACGGAAATGCGCGGCATGCGCTTCGCTCTGCGCCAGCGCGAACCCGAGGAACGACTGACCGCGTTCGCGCATCGTGCGCAGCACGCGCGCGGACGGCGTGCGCTCCGGATCGGCGAGCTTCTCGCGTTGCGCGGCGATTGCACGCGCATGCTCGTCGCCGCCGCGGATTTCGTCGAGACGGCGGCCGACGGTTTCGATATCGGCCATCAAGTCGTCTGCCCACGCCTGCAGCGTGACCGTCTCGCCGTCGCGCTGCAGCGTGAGCCCCGGCTTGCGCCCTTCCATCGTCACGCTGCCGAAGTTCGCGTTCGCTTCCTTGTACGCGGGGCAATCGAGCGCCGGGCTTTCGTCGAGCGCACACGCGAGCAGGAACGCGTCGATGAAGCGCGCGGTTTCCAGCGCGATGCCGGTCGGCTCGAACGGATCGATGTCGAGACAGCGCACTTCGATGTACTGCACGCCGCGCGACGCGAGCGCATGCAGCGGCCGCTCGCCCGAATACGTGACGCGCTTCGGCCGGATCGTCGAGTAGAACTCGTTCTCGATCTGCAGCACGTTCGTGTTGATCTGGATCCACTCGCCGTCGCGATGCGTGCCGATGGCCTCGTAGGCCGGATACGGCTCGCTCACGGCCTTCGACAGCGCGTCGAGATAGCCGGGCAGCGTGTTGTAGTCGACGTGCAGCGCGGCCTGCGCGGTCGTGTTCGAGTAGCCGAGATCGCTCATCCGCAGGCTCGTCGCATACGGCAGGTACAGCGTATCGGCATCGAACGTGTCGAGCCTGTGCGGCTTGCCGCGCAGGAATTTCGTGTCGAGCGCGGGCGATGCACCGAACAGGTACATCAGCAGCCAGCTGCGGCGGCGGAAGTTGCGGATCTGCGCGAGATAGCGTTCCGACTGGTAATCGACGAGCGTGGCCGTCGAGCCTTCTTCCGCATGCAGGCGCCGCCACACCTCTTCGTGCAGCGAGTAGTTGTAGTGGATGCCGGCAATGCACTGCATCGTGCGGCCGTAGCGATACGCGAGGCCGCGCCGGTACACCGTCTTCAGGCGGCCGATGTTCGACGTGCCGTAGTCGGCGATCGGGATCTGGTCGTCGGCCGGCAGCAGGCCGGGCATCGAGTCGTTCCACAGCATCTCGTCGCCGAGTGACGCATAGACGTAGCGATGCAGATCGTCGAGACGCTCGAGCGTGATCGCGGCGTCACCTTCCGCGGGCGTGATCAGCTCGATCAACGCTTCGGAATAGTCGGTCGTCAGCGCCGGATGCGTGAGCGCCGAACCGAGCGCGCGCGGATGCGGCGTGAACGCGATCATCCCGTCGCGCGTCACGCGCAGGCTTTCCTTTTCGATGCCGCGCAGGCCGTCGGGCAGATGCTGCCGCGTCGGGCCCGAGCTCAGCGCGTCGAGGCGATTCAGCAGCAGTTCGGACTGGCGGTGAGTCATGGTGTTCGACATGGAGACGCAAGTGCGTGACGGCCGCGCGCAGAACGCCACGCGCGGCCGGCTGGATTGTTGGTCGCTTCGTTGGTAGCGGGCACTTTAACATCTCGCCGAAACACGCGCTTGAGGTGGCGCCGGGCGCGCTGCGCGGGCCGGAGCGGGCCGCCGGGCGGGCCGGTCGCGGCGGTCGCCGCATCTGCGGCCGGTTCCATGCGGCGGCAACGGGCACGCCGGTTACACGAATTCGTCAGACGGAACGTGATGCGCGAACGGGTGGCGGCAGGCGCAACCCTGCCGCCGAACCGATCGCGGAAAGCGGGGTAAGTGGGCATCGTGCGCACGGCATCCGGCCGACGACGGATGCGCGGAATTGCCGTGACGGCCGGTATCCGGTGTCCGGTCTCCGGCGGTTAGCCCTGCGCATGCCGGCACGACCCGCGCAACGAGTTGCCTCGCAGCCTCGCCAGGTCACACCCGGCCGCGAGCCTCGGCGATCCCCGCCGCCCTCACCCGCCGCGCGCGCCGCCCGCCCGGTCGGCCACTTCGTTCCACAAATGCAGCGCCGCATAGGCACGCCACGGCCGCCAGCCTTCGGTACGGTGCTTCTGGGTCGCGAGCCTGTCGAGCGCCGGATCGCGCGCGGCGATCGACTGCATCAGCACGAGATCGGAGGCCGGCCATGCGTCCGGGTCGCGCCATGCGCGCATCGCGATGTATTCGACGGTCCACGGGCCGATGCCGGGCAGATCGAGCCAAGCGCTGCGCAGCGTCGCGAGATCGGCGTGCTCGCGATCGACCGGAACGTCGCCGGCCGCCACCGCGCGCGCCACGCCCGTCAGTGCCGCCACCCGCTTGCCGGGCATCCCGATCTTGTCGAGATCGCAGGCGGCCAGCGCGTCGGGCGTCGGGAAGCGCCATGCGGGCGCGCCGTCGTCTTCATGAACCACACGCTCTCCGGCCCGCTCGACGAGCCGGCCGACGATCGTCGTCGCGGCCTTCACGCTCACCTGCTGGCCGACGATCGCGCGCACGGCCAGCTCGAACCCCGACCATGCGCCCGGCACACGCAGCCCCGGCGCGGCCTCGACGAGCGGCGCGAACCACGGATCGCGCGCGAGCCCGTCGCCGATGGCGGCCGGATCGGCGCCGAGGTCGAACATCGTCGCGACGCGCATCGCGAACGCATCATCGACATGACGCGCGACCGCGCCTTCGACCGTCGCGACCAGGCAGTGCTTGCGCGGATGTTTCGCGACCGCGAGCCGGCCGGCATCGCCATGCAGGTCGACGATGCGGCGATACACGCCGTCCGCCACCTGCTCGACACCCGGAATCGCGCGCCCGCTGAAGAAGCGCAGCACGCGCGCCCAGTCGTAAGGCGCATTGAAGCGCAGTTCCATTTGCGCGGACGGCGGCACATGGCCGCCGTTCACGATGGAGGTGATGGTTGTCTTTGCGATGCTCAAACTGCACTGCCCTCCGCAACGGATTCGGTTTGATCGTCGTGCACATGACGCGCCTCGGACGCGAGCAGCGTCGCCTTGCGGCGCACGCCCCAACGATACCCGGAAAGCGCGCCGCCCTTCTGGACGACGCGGTGGCACGGGATCGCGAGCGCAACCGGATTCGACGCGCACGCGGACGCAACGGCGCGCACCGCGCGCGGCGCACCGAGCGCCTCGGCGATCTCCGAGTAGCTGCGCGTTTCGCCGTACGGAATATGCGTCAGCGCCTCCCACACGCGCTGCTGGAATGCGGTCGGCGCGATGTCGAGCGGCAGGTCGAACGCGTGCCGTGTGCCGTCCAGGTACGCGCGGATCTGCGTGACGAACGGCGCGAGTCGTGCCGATGCCTCGACCAGCTCGGCACGTGCGAACGCATCCTTCAGCTCGCCGACGAGCGCGGCCGGTTCGTCACCGAACGCGATCCGGCAGATGCCTTGTTCGGTTGCAGCGACGAGCACGGTGCCGAGCGACGTCGACGCGGTCGCATAGTCGATCCGGAGACCCGCGCCCTGCCGGCGGAACGCCGACGGCGCCATCCCGAGCTCGCGCGGCACCGATGCATAGAGCCGCGACGGCGAGTTGAAGCCCGCGTCGACGGCCGCCTGCGTGACCGGCTGCCCGCTTTGCAGCGCCTGCCGCAACGCGGCGCCGCGTTGCGCCGCCTGGTACTGCCGCGGCGATACGCCGACCACGCGCTTGAAGAGCCGCTGAAGGTGAAACGGGCTCACGTGAACGGCATCGCTCAGTTGCTGCAGCGTGAGCCGTTCGGCATGTGCGTCGAGCACCGCGCACGCGCGGTTGACGATCTCGAGCTCGCGCGGCAGCCCTTCCGGCTGGCAGCGCTTGCAGGGCCGGAAGCCGGCCGCACGCGCGGCGGCCGTATCGGCGAAGAACGACACATTTTCGCGACGCGGCAGCCGCGACGCACAGGTCGGGCGGCAGAACACGCCGGTCGTGCTCACGGCGTAGAAGAACGCGCCGTCCGCATGCGGATCGCGCTCGGTGACGGCGCCCCAGCGGGCATCATCGGTCGGATAGGCGGTTTTCATCTGAACCTCGCACTCTCTAGTGTAGATGGTGCCTACTCTAGACATCGGCACGTGCCGTCGCGCCCTGAATCTTGCTCTGTGATTCTTGCTCTGACTCGCCCCGAACAATCGGGGACGCATCGCTCAAGAACAAATCCGACAAAATGCGTGCGCCGGCTGCTCAAGCGCGGATTTCGTCATCGTCCCGTCACCCTTTTGCTGCACTGCGGATGCGACAAATCGCCGTTCTGACGTTTTTTTGCATTCGGAATATTGCGTCGCACCATCGCCGTGTGTATAGTTGGAACTGTCTCCTCCATGTCTCCTCCTGATATGGATTAAGCCCGTTCCGCTCTGCGTGAACGGGCTTTTTTTCGTCTGTCGATTGTGCCGCGTTCCGGCCGGCGTCGCAGGCGCGATGCGTCTACACTCGATGCTCGTGCGCTGCGAAGGAGTGCCTGCCCATGAAACCGACCATCCGCGCGATCGATCACATCGTGCTGCGCGTGACCGACATGGCTGCGATGACGCGCTTTTACTGCGACGCCGTCGGCTGCCATGTGGAGAAGGAACAGCCCGATCTGGGCCTTGTACAGCTGCGCGCCGGCGACGCGCTGATCGACCTGCTGTCGGTCGGCAGCCCGATCGACCGTCCCGACAGCGGCTCACCCGGCACGGGACGCAATCTCGATCACCTGTGCCTGCGCGTCGAGCCGTTCGATCCCGACGCCCTGACCGCCCATTTCGCCGCGCATGGCGCACGGCCGGGCGCGCCCGCGGAGCGCTACGGCGCCGGCGGCTACGGGCCGTCGATCTACCTGTTCGACCCGGAAGGCAACATGCTGGAATTCAAGGGGCCGCCGGCCTCGATCGGCTGAACGCGGCCCGCGCGTGGGCCGTCACGCGTCCGCGCGCGCCTTCAGCACCGTCCACTCGACCGCCACCGGATCGTGGTCGGCGCTCGAGATCCACGCGGCGCCGTCCTGCACCGTGCATTGCAGGCGCATCGTGCGCTCCGCGAGTTTCCCGAGCGCGGCTGCGACACCATCGTTCAACGACAGCACCTGCACGTTGCGCAGCCGCTCGACCTTGCTGCGCACGCCCTGCCACCAGATATCCGACGTCTTGCCGCCGTATGCGATCACCGTGACCTGCCCGGCGCGGCCGGCCGCCTTCGAGATGCGCCGCTCGTCGGGCTGGCCGGCTTCGATCCAGACGTCGATCGCGCCCGTCAGGTCCTTCTGCCACAGATCGGGCTCGTCGACGTCCGACAGCCCCTTGCAGAATTCGAGCCGCTCGTGCGCGAACAGCGCGAACGCGACGATGCGCACCATCATCCGGTCGTCGGTTTCGGACGGATGGCGCGCCACCGTCAACGCGTGATCGGCGTAGTAATGCCGATCCATGTCGGCGATTTGAAGTTCTGCTTTGTAGATCGTGGATTTCAGCGCCATGCGGATGCGGCCCGGGCGGGCATTCGGTTCGGTCGGGCCGTGATGATACCGAATGCGCGCCGTCCGGCGCGTGTCATGCGCCACCCACAGCGCAACGGCCCGGCATCTGCCGGGCCGTGTTCGGTTCGCGCCGCCGGCTCATCGGGCCGGCGCGCTCGCGCGTCGTGTGACGGCGCGGTGAAGGGACGGTTACTGCTTGACGAAGCGCGAATCGGTCCAGAGACCCTGCTGGTCGCTGTTGTCGGCGCTGACGAACTGCACGTCGCCCTGGTCGACCGACACCACGCGGAAGCGCTGGCCTTCCGGCACCGACAGGCATCGGTAGTCGTCGAAGTATTGCTGCTTCGCCTGCGACTTGCCATCACGCTCGTGACTCAGTACGGAGTCCAGATTGTCTTTCGACAGGCAGCCCCATGCGTTCTTCGTCAACTGGATTTCCTGCTTCGGCTTGACGGCCGAATCGTCGCCGGCTTGGGCAATCGACACCACGCAAAATGCGCCGACGAGGGCAAAAAGGATACCGGTACGTTTCATCATGTTCTGTCTCCAGGCTTGCGGGCACCAGGCTTCGGTTAGCTATGTGTTTAAAGGTGATCGTGAACCCGCGTTTTTCACTTTAGAAGACCGGCAAGCGATAGCAAGCACATTTGTTGTGCGACCGCAATAGCGGCGGATTGTCGCACCCCGTGCGCAGCCCGTTTTTCACACCCCGCACCGGCACGACGACGCGCGCCGTCCGGCGAACAGGCTCGCGCCGCCGAGCGGAAAGCGTTACTCAGCAAGACTTTCATCAAAGTTACAATACGGCGATTGAACGGTTTGGATAATCCATTTCGCTATCCGGATCATTTTGATGCGCCGCACATAAAGTCATCCGAAACGATTCGACTTTACCGCAGCGCGGAATCGCATTTACCTGATACAAGAAAAATGCCAGGTATAAGCGCATCCGTATTTATCCGTACTTCGCCGCATGGTTTCAGCGCCCGCGAAAGCCCCGCCGCAAGCGCCTTTCGCCAGCGTGTTTACCCTGCTTTATCCAGGGTGACTTGCTGGCGCTCGAAATAATCGCGCTGAAAAATGCACATGCGATAAGCGTTGTGATACGCGCCGTTTCCGAAAAATTCTTCCTTCAATTCGGCCTCGTGCTGGAATCCGCATTTTTCGTACACGTGAATCGCCGCCGCATTGGACGTATCGACGATCAGGTACAGCTTGCGCATGTTCAGCACCTTGAACGCGTACTCGATCGCGAGACGCGTCGCCTGGCCCGCATAGCCGCGCCCCTGGCGTTGCGGCGCGATGATGATCTGGAACTCGCCGCGGCGATGAATGTAGTCGAGCTCGATCAGCTCGACGAGGCCGACGAGTTCGCCTTGCGCGTCGACCGCGACGAAACGGCGCTCGCGCTGGTCATGCACGTGGCGGTCGTACAGTTGTGACAGTTCCGAGAAGGTTTCGTACGGCTCCTCGAACCAGTAGCGCATGATCTTGGCGTCGTTGTTCAGTTCGTGGACAAAGCGCAGGTCCTGGCGCTCAAGCGGCCGCAGCGCGAGCGTGTTGGTATCGTTCTGGAGTTGCATGTTCATGTCCTTTTGATGCCGGCGCATGTGCGACAAGGCCGCATCCGGGCCTGTTTCGCACTGTAAGAAATTGAACGCGGGCGAAGTTCAGAGCCTAGAATGGGAGCAAGGGTTCCTGCCACCGCAAGGAGGCTATCGTGTTCGAGCAAGTCATACTCGGAATATTCCTCGTGCTGCCGCTCGTGATCGTCGCGGCGCTGTTTTCCGACGAACTTTGGCAGGAACATCGGCGCCAGCATCCGCGCGACGAAAACGCACCGCACATCGACTGGAAGCATCCGTGGCGCCGCGTGCGACGCGGGCATTGAGTCGATTGCCGTTCAGTCGCGGGATGCGCCGGCCTGGCCGCCTCGGAACGCGAACGCGTGACGCACCCTGTTCAGCACCCGAATTTCGCCTCGATCCGATTCCCACTTGATCCGCTCACTCCGCGAGACGCCGCCGTGAACGACCAGCCCGCCCAGCCTCCCCATGACATTCCCAGCGAAACGATCGACCTGCAGATTGCCGACGTGCTGGCGGCCGTCCGCTACCCGGCCAACAAGGATGCGATCGTCGATGCCGCGCGCAACGCCGGCGCCAGCAACGAAGTGCTGTCGATGCTCGACGGCCTGCCTGAACAGGACTATGCGGACGTGAACGCCGTCACGCAGTGGGTCGCCGGCAACTTCGGTCCCGGCCTCGGGGTTTGAGCGCGCCCCCATAACGCGATAGGATCGGGCCGCAGCCGGTCGCGCAGCGACCGGCTGCGTGTCGCCCGGCGCAAGACCGGGCGTTTCCGCCTACGTGCCCGGGGAACTCCATGGAAGGCATCCTGATCCAGCACACGACACGCCGTCAGCTCTGGTTCGGCGCACTGACGGCGCTCGTCATCGTGCTCGCGCTCGGGATCGCCGCGCCGCACGCGAACGTCCCGCTGCCGGCCATCGAGCCGTTCATGCCGATGTGCGCGCTCACCGTGTTCACCACCGCGAGCATCGCGGCGTTCTTTCTCGGCGCGCAGTTCACCGTGACGCGCCAGCCGGTGCTCGGCGCGCTCGGTGGCGCCTACGCGTTCACCGCGCTCGCCGTCGCATTGCAGCTGCTCACCTTTCCCGGCGTGTTCGCGCCGCACGGGCTGTTCGGCGCGCAACCGCAGAGCGCCGCGTGGATGTGGATCTTCTGGCATGCAGGCTTCCCGGGTTTCGTGATGGTCGCGCTGCTCGCGCGCGAGCGGCTGGCGCGCGGACCGATCGGCGCGCAGCAGACACGCAGGTGGACGGTCGCGCTGATCGGCGGGCCCGCTGTCGTCGCCGGGTTGCTGTGCCTGTTCGCGCTGAACGTGTCGCTGCCACCCGCGTTTCATCCGCCGGGCGACGCGGCCGTGCTGCCTGTCAACGCCGTCGCGCTGATCGTGTGGCTGCTCAATGCGCTGGCGCTCGTGGCCGTCCTGGCCACCGGCCGGCTGCGCACGACGCTCGACCTGTGGCTCGCGATCGCGGTGCTCGCGTGCCTCACCGACACGACGCTGAACCTGATGAGCACCAATCGCTTCACGGTCGGCTGGTACCTCGCGCGCGTGTTCAGCATGTTCGCGCCGGGCGTGCTCGTGTGCGTGCTCGCGTGGGAAGTGACGATGTTGTACCAGCGGCTGTTCGAAGCGCACGCGACCCTGATCCGTTCGTCCGCACGCGACGGCCTGACGGGCGCGTTCAACCGCAGCCACTTCAACGATCATTTCCACACGCTGTTCCTGCAGGCGCGGCGGCAAGGCGAACCGCTGTCGCTGCTGATGGTCGACGTCGACCACTTCAAGGCGTACAACGACGCGTTCGGTCACGTGAAGGGCGACGCATGCCTGATCGCGGTCGCGAATGCGCTGGCCGGCGCGGTGCGGCGGCCGGCGGACATCGTCGCGCGTTACGGCGGCGAGGAGTTCGCGATCGTGCTCCCGAACACGGGAGCGCGCGGCGCGCGGGTCGTGGCCGAGGAAGCGCGCGAAGCGGTGCTGCGGCTCGATCTCGCGATGCCGACGTCACCCGCGGGGCGCGTGAGCGTGAGCGTCGGCTGCGCGACCGTATCGGCCGATGATCTGTCGACACCCGATGCGCTGATCGAAGCCGCCGACTCCGCGCTGTATCGTGCGAAGGATACGGGGCGGAACAGGGTCGTCACCGCCTCATAACGTCTGCTGTTTGGCAATTTGTTACGGTCATTGTGACCGGAATAATCCGCCGTTACGGATTGCGGCGCGGGGAAACGATCGCTTACAGCCTGGGCCGGAGCCGCTCGCTATGCTGGGTTTCATATTGAACCCGAGCAGGTGAACGCGATGAAGAAGACCCTTTTGCTGATTGCCAGCGTCGCCGTGTTGTTGAGCGGCTGTATCGTGGTGCCTGACGGCGGCGGGTATTACGGCGACGGGTATTACCACCATCATCGTCATTGGGATTGAACGTCCGGCCTCGCATCGACGGGCCTCCTCACTTCGTCATCAGGCTTGATACCGACGCAGGATCGGCCTGATGACGGCGAGGACAAAGGCACCCTCTGCCCGTGTTAACATGCCCCGCTGCATACCGATTCAAGGGCCCCGGCCTTTCGATACAGAAGCAAGAGAAAGCTGTCTACCCAGTTGTGAATTTAAAGCATTTTTATGAATTCGCTTTTAGTGCTTGGACATAAACTTGGACATAAAACCAGACGGCTTTCAGTGTGCTTCGGTAGAGCTTGATAGGCAAGAAACCTAGTATTCATGCGGGTTTCAAGGGGTTTAGTGGACCTTGATGGAGCCCGGTGGACGTCAGGTTACGATACAAAACCTAGCAAATTCTCCACAAGCCTTTACCGGCAAGGCACCCAGAGACAGAACAGCAATTTGTGTACCGTCTTGTGTACCTAAAACACCATGCGTCCAAGTTATCCACAGGGCACTTGATATCGCGCGATTGAGTGCTTGCACTACAGCTTGACCTGCTCAAATCGCCCTTTTCCGGAAAAGCTATAGGGGACCTTGAACGCCGCGCCGCCTTGCATCCCCTCCGACTGTTCGATGATCCTCGGCCACCAGCGCACGATGTTGTGGGCTATGTCCCAGAAAGTGCGCTTCGACCAACTCTTGTCCAAAAAGAAAACAATCAGCCCGGCACGACTCAGTACTTCGCGCTCCAATCCCTTGTTCAGCCTGTCATGTGTGATCACCGACCAGCCGCCTTCTGTCGATAACGACTTGATCCAATCCTCGTCCTTGCAGCCCTGGTCGAATTTCTCGCGCAAATGCACCACGGGGTGTCCGCGGGAGTCGCTCAATGCATGGAGGGCCCTTGCCAGGGCGGGAGGAAGGTTGTTGTCGACGAAGAACTTCACGCAGCCAGACTTTCTTCGAAGGCGATCGCCGCATCTACTGCGGCAACGGGCACTTCGTAGAGTCTTGCTACAAGGTTCTTGTCGCCCTCCACGTTGAACGCCTCGGACAGGATCGATGTCCTGACGGAACCGTGCGTGACAATGGGCTTACCGAACGCGATCGCAGGGTCTAGCACAATCGCCTTGCTGCGCGGAGATGGGTACCACCGGGAAGCCAACCGGTCTGCGCCGAACTCGATACCGGTGCGCAGCGATGGCTCAATGATCTTCCGGAACGCGTACTGCTGCTTCACCAGATCGAGCAGCTCTGTTTCCCCAGTTTCCTCGATGGCCGATGCAAAAATCGTTCGGCCATCCGTGCGGAACTGCTGTGAGGTGAACGGGTAATCCGTATTGAAAAGCTCGCGTGCACGCTGGCTCGCGACGCGAATCGTCTGCAGACTGACACCGTGCTCGCGGAACGCATGTACGAACCGAACTTCCAGGAGGTCGTGAAAGCTGATGCCGTCGAGGTCATCGCCGGCAAGTGCCGTTTCCCAGAGCGGGTCAACGGAAATCGATTCGTGCTTCTTGTCCCGGTAGGAATATCCGTCCAGCCAGCGGCGTAGGTCCCTGACCGGTATTTTCGTCAGCAGAGCCGCCTCATGGAAGGTGTACAGGCCGATGCCAGTAAGCTGCATAACCCCTCCCTCCAAAAAGTTGACCCGCCGGGAGATACCCGGTCCCTAAGCAATCCAATTCTACCTAAATTCGCCGACCGCTCTTCCGCCGCACAACCAGCATCGCTCGCTCTGGCCATCGCGCGAGCGTACCGACGCATCGCCAAACGCAGAGGGTCACCTTGCCGCGTCCAAAGCCTGGCAGGCTGCCCGCAAAGCCGCAGTCTCTTCGGCGAACGCGCTCGCAATTACAACCCTCTCTGCCCGGTGAAATGCCCCAACAATCTCATCCGAGGCAAGCATTCCTGCGATCTTTCTCATAGCTTCAATCGCAGCACTCACCTGCCGCACCGCATCCGCCGAATCGACCTCATGTAACGGGATCTTGCAGAGCGCATCGAATGCGAACCGGACTTTCTGGAGGTCGAGTGATGCGAACAAGTCGAATTGCTCGAAACCTTCCGGAACCTCCAAGCGTTGCGTCACCGACTGCACCGCGAGCTCGACGACTGCCTGAATCGCCCGGAGCCGACTTCTCCGCTGGAGCCCGGCCTGATAATGCAGTAGCCAAGCGCTAGCGCCAATCGCGGCGATCGTCCCGAATGCTTGCACCCACGCCGCCCAATCTGAGCTTGAATTTGGTGTCCAGCGCCCAAATGCCGTGGCACCAACGCCCAGAAGCAATGCCCCCGCAAATATCGCGCTGCCCTTCAGCATCGCGCCTCCCGAGTTTGGTCGGTAGCCTCCTATACGGAGGCCGTTCCACGGTCAATTTGATAGACGATGTAGGCACATTGGGCTGACCCAGCAGCGCTTAGCCCGCTGGCCTTTTACAGGCAATCACCATCGAACGCTCGTTGGTCTTCGCTCCGAACAAGCCTCCACCACCGGCCCCAACGGTCGCGGCGCTTTCGTCGCTTCGATCGAGCACATCGTAGCCGGCTGTCTTGCAGAGATTGCCTGCAGCCTCAAAACACTTGTCCCACCCTCGCGCAAGGCCGCTGCAATTCAGCGTGTAGGCGGGACGGCCATCGGGTGCGTAACTCTCATGGACAGAGGCACAGGATATGAGCGCCAGACACAACAGGAGGGAACACGTCCTTTTCATTATTTCCCCGCTTGATTCGACAATCATGGTGTCTCAAACTGCCGCGCATACCGTATCAAAGCTGACTGATGACCTTGGCCTTGATGGTTTCGTATTCGGAATCGCTGATGAGCCCTTGATCGAGCATGGCCTTGGCCTTTTGTAGCCGCTCCGTCGGACTTTCACCGGCCACGGCTGCAGAGTCACCGAAGCTCCCCTGAAACCCGCCGGATTTGGCACGCATCTCCTCAAGCTCGCGCTGCCGGCGCTTTTCGCGCCACGCCTGCTCCTGCGCCTGGCAGATACGGTAGATTGCTTGTGCCTCTGCTTTGCGCAAGCCGGAGAACTGGAACCCACGGAGGGCGCCACCACTTGCCAAGTCAGGTTGAGTCAGGGCCGTAACGGTCAGTGTGCTACCGAAGATACCAGCCTTGATATGGGCTGTCTTGATGTCCTGCCAGCGAAGGTCAACGGGCGAAAAACCTCCCAACAGGCCGCGTGTCATCCCGATTAGCCGACCGGACGTCGCTGCCACAAGCGCGCGTCGATGCAAAAGCGCAAACAATCGGCGCTGCACCGTGCTCTCCTGAACGGCCTCCCCGGTAACGAGCATCGAGTCCAGATACGACCATGCTTTCGGCATCTCGGCGGCAAGGCCGGTTGAATTGTTGTCTGCCATCGCATTCCCCGAAAAACGTGATTGTGTTGCCGCAGTCATCGTGCTGCGGTTTGGAAAATCCTAGCAGATTTAAGGGACGACGCCCCGCCAGCCACCACTAGTTCAAAGTCCTGCTCCCCTATAGGGCACGTCCTTGCGGACCTGACGCCCATCTCCAAGATTGCCATCAAGGCAGATCAATCTCCTTGGCTCTGGTTGCGTCATCCGTCCAGCAACTGCTGATGTTCCGCTCTTTGCACCGCACATAGGCCTTCTCACCTAGCCACTTGCGCGTCTTTTCGAGATTTTCCTCCGTCACGTGTTTACCGGACGTCGTGTTGTCCCGCCAACCGCAGAACCAGATTTTTTCCGACTCCTCGACGTTTCTTCGATACGGAGCCAAGTCGCGCGGCGCGGCGCGACGGAACCTCACTCCTTTCATTGCTTCATTCACATGCGCCAGGAAAGCGCTTGGAGTGAACCGAGGCCCCGATCGGCCCAGCCCAAGAATCTCGCAGAGCTTGTAGTACACGTCTGTTGCAAACACACCGGGCGTCTCAAGCGTTCGCGGATTGACCGGCACCTCAAAGTAGAAATTCTTTCCGATGGCACCAAACGCCAGAACATAGGGATCGACGTCAATGAAGACGAACGCATCGAACTCTCCCCGATGTAGCCCGAAGCGAAAGTGACAACGATCGACCTCGACGGCCTCCATCCTGGGGAGAAGTTCAGACAACGAGGTTAGTTTGAAATATGCCATTGATTACTCGCTCTTCTTTCATGTGCATGAACCGGTTACCTATACATCGGCAGCTATCGAAACTATCTGAAGTCCCCGTAGTGCATCGGGTCCCTCAGATACGCATGGATCTCGTTGTTCTTCCACACCGTGCACCGCGGAGATAGTTGAATAGGCCGAGGTGCCCGTCCGGCCAAACAGAGCTTTCGCCATGTCTCACGGCATACGCCCACGAACGGCGCGATTTGCCTCCAGCGCGAGTGGCCAACCTCTGGCAGCGTGTCGACGTGCTTATGCATGCCCCACCTCCGCACCGGCCAGCGCCTCACGCCCATAGACGCGTTCCACCCATGTCCCGCGTCCATCCCCGTGGCCTAGCCACGTTGACACGCCGGCAGCCGCTTCTCGGCGCGATACGCCGGCTGCCTTCTGCCGCTCGAGGTGTTCGGTCGCATACGCATATCGGAGGCTATGCGGTGCACGCTCATCGGTCATTCCGACCTTGCGCACGACATAGTGGTAACGCTCCATCGCTCGCTTCAGATCCGGCTTGCGGACCAGCTTCCCGCCGTACTCGTTCGACAGTCCGATCGCCCGCTCCACCAGCTCAGCAGCGCACTGCCGATCCAACGGTGGGCTCCGACGCGTCTTGCCTCCCTTCGTCCCGTGGATGATGGTCACGAAGCCATCCCCAATCGAGCTCGAAAGCGCGCGCCGCCATTCAGCCAGTGACTTGATGCTTTGAACCGCCTCCCTGGCACGCAGTCCCAGTTCGAGCTGTAGCTCGAGCACAATCGCAATGCCCGGGTCGATCGCAGCAACGGCGGCGCGGTACGGTTCCAACTCATCACGCATCATCGGCCGCTTCGTGCCGGCCCGACTTGCACCCGACAAACCGAGCGCAGCAT
Source organism: Burkholderia sp. SRS-25 (assembly GCF_004343765.1). Lineage (NCBI taxonomy): Bacteria > Pseudomonadati > Pseudomonadota > Betaproteobacteria > Burkholderiales > Burkholderiaceae > Burkholderia > Burkholderia sp. SRS-25. The sequence goes on along the minus strand of NZ_PTXM01000035.1, from coordinate 33,163 downwards.
TGCTCATCTTGTCGGCAAACGGTCGGCGACCGATCCCTTCGAGCGCCGTTCGGATGTGGGTCATGTTGTTGATTGCTGTCCGCTTCGAACGCCCGCGCGCCAACATGTCGCCCGACCATGCGAATAGATGCTTTTCCTTGAGCTGGCCGGTTGTGTGAACCTGAAAGCCCAAGTCCCACAGAAACCGAGCGAAACGCGCGAGCGACTTCTCCCGACCGTTGGAGGTCGAGTTTGCCTGTTTGCCACGCGCCCCGCGCGCAGCACGGCACAGGTCGGCCGTGAGAGATTTGTGCGACATGCGTACCCCGCATCCATGACGTGAGGCTCGACCCCCAGTTGCCTCCCTATCCGCTGGACGGAGCCGCTCAAACGCAGCTGGGAGACAACAAACGGGGGCACGAGCCTCGGCCTGGTGAGATTGGGAGCGTTCTACGCCAGCAAGCTGGCGCAGCCCGGCGCACATCAACCCGATGAGGGTCGGCACGCGGCGGGAGGACGCTTCCCCCGTTTGATCCGTGTTTTGGCTTTGCGACCGATCGGGGGCGCCAATGCCCCGACCGCGCGAATTGATGCGTGCCGAGCGAGTCGACACGAGATTCCAGACGCCGAGGCCGAGCGCGCCGCCAGTCGTCACGAGGACGATTGAGACGGACGCAGCAAGGCATGGCGTTAGCGCTGGGGAGCGCACGTCACGGATTGATTGCCGCGGGAGCGGCATACGGGGATTGCACATCGCGCCTTTCGCAGGAAGCAAAAGGCGATGGAGGGCTTCACCTAGCGGCGAAGCAGTCACGAGCCCATCAGGAAACGATGGGCGGATTTTGGGCGTAGGCCCTACTCAGTTCATTCGGTGATCAAGTCACCGTGCCCGCAGAGCGAGCTTTTCAAACAATTGCCGATCAGTTTCGGCGCACTTCGGTCGATGCCTTACCCAGGCGGGGTGTGAAGCAAGATTAGCGACGCCTGCACCGCTTGGCAACAGTTTTTCGACGGTCCCCGTCTTGCACTGAAGAATGGTGGTCACGTCTACAGAGTGACGCACGCAACATCTCAGGATGCGCCTCGCTTTGCCAGCTGATTCGCAAAGTGACGCCGCGGTCGACGACGAAATTACACGTTGCAGTTTCGACACCGGCTTCGCTGTTATTTTGCTGTTACCAGCCAAACGGGGAAATGCGCCGTCTGTTTTCTCTCTGTTATCAGACGGCGCGCGGTACTACCATTTGCTGCGTTAGCGGCCACCGGTCACATGTGCATGTACGGCTGCGTCGACTGCATCGGCGGAGCTTGAACGGCAGGTCGCCCGAATCCGAATGGAGCGACGGGCGCGGGTGCTGGCCCTGCTTGCTGCCGATTATGAGACGCGGCGAGGAGGCCGAGACCAGCAAGACCCGCTGCACCGAGCATCCAGGGCGCCGGACTGAAACCACCCATCGTTGCGCCACCAATCGGCGCTGCGCCGTTCACCGCTCCCGAGAGGCCGCCGCCGAGCGCGCCGCTTTGTGTTGCACTCATCCCGCCACCAGGAAGGAAACCGCCGAACAGCCCCGTAGGCGCGAAACCGAGCGCGCCTCCGAGATTGCCGCTCATCGCTGAGTTGAGCGCCGAGCCGTTCGGCGTAACGCTTCCCGTCAGGCCCGTATCGCCGTACGCAGCGGGGCCGTTGAAGAATCCATTGAGCCCGCCAACGCCCGGGCCGGATGTTGGGTCGCTTCCAAAACCAAAGATTGCCATTTCCAAGCTCCTTATCGCCGAAGATCTTCCCAGGTCGTCCCTTCGGGGACTTCCTCAAAACCACTTTGCCCAAGACGCCAAATGAGGCGGGGGGTGTTTTCCATATCCTCCAGGCCTGTGATCACAATGGTGTCCACGGCATACGACTCAGGCTGCCGTTGTTCGAGGCGCTCAACGCGCGTTCTGAGGTTGATGTTTGCCATTGCATTGCTCTCCAATGATCATGATTCAGCTTGTCGTCCCGCGTTGGTTACGGCAGCAGCCCTCACCTTGCGAACGAGAAACCTGCCTGGCACACGTTGACGCTTGATTTCCGCGATCAACTGTTGCTCCAATTCGGATGCAGACTGACCGGCCGCGCACGGCATATAGGCCCCATTGACCGTAACGCCGTCAAAACCGCTTTCGTTATCCGAAGCGATAATCCGGCGAATGATGATCGGCTGGTCACTCGTGCCCAGTCGTTGTTCCAAGCACGCAACACGTGCCTTAAGATTGCTGTTGCTTGTCATCGCCGTTGCCCTCCAAAGCCTCGATGCGTTTCACAAGATCATCGACCTCGACAATCCTCATCTGCGCGGTAACGACCTGCATCACCGCGGCTGCTTCGTCGGGCGTAATCTCTCCCGCCGCCATTGCCCGCAAAACCGTTTCGCCCATCTGTGCTGGCGAGCCATTCAAGCTCTTGAGGCTGATTGGCTGATCCTTTGCCTTGATCGCCGGGATGCACCGGTCGATGCAAATCCGTAGCGCCGTCGTGTCGCCGGCCAGCGCGAGCTCCACGGCCTTCTTCACCAAATCAGCGGCGTGCGGCTGGAGCAACTCGCGCAGCGCCGTGCGCTTGTCACGCGTACCCTTCGGTTTCCCGGCCGGATTGCCGCTCTGCCCTTTCCTGAACTGGGTCATTGCCCTGATTTCCTCCTGCTAAATTCAGCCTCGTCGCTTCGCGTCATTACCGACTCCATCCCTGCTGCCAACTGCTCGAGCTCAAGTCCAGATATCGCGCGCCGCCAGCTCGTACGTCGCGAAACTGCAAGCTCGCCGCGTCGAACCAGAGGCGCACGGTGCCTTCCCATGTGTGGTGTCGTTGCTTCGCACAGATCAGCGCTGTATCGGCCTGCTGCTCGGCCTCCTCACGCTTCTCGTCGGAGATCGTCTCTTTACGCAGCAGCGCCTCTTTGGTCTTGTTCCGATGCACGATCAGCACGTTGTCGACCAAGTCCGTGATCTCGCCGGCACCCTTCATATCGAACTTGTCCGGCACGACGGCTTCCTTCTCGCCTTTGCGCGCGTGGTGTACGAGGTGGATGTGCACGCCGGTGTCGCGCGCCAGCGAGCACAGCGCATCGACGAAGGCCTTCTGGCCGGCGTAATCGTCCGGGGCGATACCGCACTTGAGCAGGCTGTCGATCACGACGTGGTGCACGCCAAGCTCCTTGCGGCAGTACCGCGCGACGGCGAGCATGCGCGTACGCTCGACCGTGCCGACGTGGGCGTACAGCCATAGCCGCTCGTCCGTCCAGCAACCGAAGCTGCGGATGAATTCAGGCGCCGGCTTATCGGTGGCCGCTGCCTGGCGCGCGAGGCGCTCCATCGTCGCGATCGGGCGCATTTCCATCGACGCGATGCACACGCGGTCGCCGGCCGACATCGCGTGCAGCATCACCTCGCCGAGGACGGCAGACTTGCCGTGGCCGTTCACGCCGCCCCAGAGCGTCACTTCGCCCTCGCGGAAGCGGAGCGAATCGCCGACGCTAGTCCAAGGCGACTCGGTACCGGGCGCGACTTCCTTCGGACTGTGCAGGTGCTCGACCAGGCTCTCGATGAACTCGCTCGCACGGCGCACGTCCGCGCGGCCGTCATCCTCGTCTCTGGCGTAGGCTGCCCAGTCGATCGAATCGGGAATCGTTCGGGCCATCAGGCCACCTCCTTGGCATTCTCATGAGCTTCGGCGACCACCTGCATTGCGAGGTTGCAGGCGTCGTCGTACGGATTCGGAATCGTGTCGCCCAATACGTCAATCAGACGTCGAGCCAGTACGTGCGAGGCCGGCCAACAGATCGGCGCAATTGCCATGGGAAACCAGTCAAACAGCGCAAAATCCTGTCCCGGGACAACATGTGCTTCACCGCAGTGAACGCGCGGACCTTCGCGAAAGGTCAGCACGAGCGTTTCAGGAACCGCTGCGGCAATATCCGACAGCGTGCGCAGGAGGTCGCCCCAAGGCACGTTTGCCGAGGCGAACACCTCGACGTCGAGCGCAGTAATCGGTCGCCAGTCGTAACGGCCACTTGCGGTCGCGCCAAGCGTCACGTTTCCCCATGGCAGCGGGCCGGCAAGCGTGACCAGCACCGGGAGTTCCGGAACGTTGCCGCTCTTGCGCATGGCGATCAGTTCGGCTGAGTTCCGCGGATAGCGTAGGTTCATGGTCATCATCCGAAAATCCCCTCGGCCTGGTGCCCATTAGCGCGTCCGGACGGCTCGCCCAACCACGATGCGTTAAAGCCTCCCCATCCGCGAATCACGCAGGTACGCAAAGCGTCGGCCATCGAGATCCCAGCCTTGTCGGCCTCGGCCTTGGTGTCGTCGAATGCCGTCGCCGTCGGTGCCAGACGCTTAGCTTTACGCACCGCAAGCCAGTCCTTCGCGATCTCAGGCGGAACGCCGAAAGACTCGAGATGCGCCTGCGCATCGAAGCGCGGAGCGCGTTGTTTTTGTTTGTTTGAAGACGAAGATGAAGATGAAGATGAAGAGCCGTCATCTAAGCGGGGCTTTGGTGAAGCTTTGGTGCCATCACCCAAGGGGGGCTTTGGTGCTGCCTTCGGTGCGTCGTCGTCCTCGCTTTGGAAGCGCGAGGATTCACCCCGAACCGAACGCACATGCTCGTCCTTTACCATCCGCGACGAGTACCAGATCGGGCCCTCTTGCTCGGCAACCAGCGTCACCGGCTCGCCGTCACGACGGCCGGATCGCGGAACGTAGATGCACGCGGCGCACGTCTGCCCGTTGTCAGCCCCCTTCAATACACCCTTGCTGGTGATGGCCTTGAGCATCGACAGCGGTGCACCGATCGCCTGCGCGATCTCCTTGAGCGGCCAGCGCAATACGCCGTATTCCGCCGAGTCGTGCAGCAGACACATCACGTCGATCCACACGCCCTTCTCGGCATGGGTACAGCGCCGCAGGTTGCTGTTCGCCTGCCAGTCGCCTGGGTAGAACTGGAACGATGGACGCGTCATGCCGCCACCTCCCGCATCAGGTGGTAGCGCGCAACGCGATGCCAACCACCTTCGGGCGTAGCTTCCTGAGTCCATATGGTCGAGATCTCGACCCCGATGCGCCGCAGTTCAAGGATGCGCGCAGCCGGATGCAGGACGTCAATTTTGTGTCGCGCATCTAACGTCGATAGCGAGCCGTATTGGCGCAGGAAATCGAGAATTCGGTGCCGTTGAGCCGCGGCATCGTTGCTGCTATAGTGAACTTGAGCTTTGTTTTTAGCCGCACCTTCAAGGGTTGCGGCTTTTTTATTGCTTGTCATCGACGCCCCCTTACGCAGCCATCGCTTGCGCTTGGTAGGCGGCTGGATTTTTCATCCAGCGGTGCACTTCCTCATTGCTGTAAACCGTGCACCGTTCAGTCCAGCGCTGCGGCTGCGGAGCGCGACCTTCTTTCACCAGCTTGCGCCACGTTTCACGGCTGACCGGAATGAACAGCTGAAGCTGATTCCAGCGCGAGAAGCCGACCGCGGGAAGCGTCGCGAGGGCCTTGTTGGTTTCGGCATTTGCACGCATGCTTTGTCGCTCCTTGGCGTCGTTTGCATGCTTAACAAGATGTCAGACTCTATTCGGGCGATGAAGTGAGGGAACTTCACATTCCCTATCGAAGCCTTGCCAGACAAGGATCAGCTGGCGACGATGGGGATTCTGTGAAGTTTGGTGACGTCGATAGCCGGATGCCGGTTTGAATACCGGATGGACGCAAGGTACTCTGCGCACCGCTCCGCACCTAGCAAGAATTTGACGAATTGTTGCGGATCACTGGCATTCGGTCCGCGATCGGTCGCCGCGTTTATGATCAGGTGCGCCATCCAGAAATGCAGGACGGTGGCAAACTCGCGTTTCGCATCTTCGAAGTACTTTCGATCCATCTGGTCCGAATCTAGGTCTGGGTAGACATCCGTAAGACGCTTCTTCGTGTCCGCGTAGTTCGCCCGCTTGAACTCTTGCGCTTTGCGATAAGCCTTCGCAAGCGACGGCTTGGAATCGGCGGGGGCCTGGAACATATCTACAAACGGCCAAGCGGCCGCCATGCCACGTCTCGTTGCCTTCTTAACTCGCTCCAATATCTCTGGGCGGGACACCTGAGAGCAGGAAGTTAGAAAGAGGTAGTCGGCCGCAGATAACTCGACACTCTCCCCGCGGAGTGCCGCCCGATCGTGACGAAGGTATAGACCGAAGGCTCTACGCGCTGCGTCATCAGCGGGAAAAGCCATCAATGCGGCGAGATCATCGGAATCGACGTTGGCTACAGTTGCACGCATGCGATCACCTAGTATCGGTCATCGTTTGCTGCTTCGCGAACCTCGAAGCGCCGCATCTGCCACCCGCGGATCTGCACCAGAGCGCGAGCCCATTGCGCCGGGGAAAGGACGCGCCAACCAGGTTCGGGGCGGGGCCACAGACGCTTTACGCGGAATGCCATGATGTCCGACCAATTGGGGTTGGCTGGATTCGCCGCATCGGATAGCGTGTATAAAGCGACGTAGGCGGGCACATCGGCAAGCTGCGCGAGATGCTGGATTACGCCGGCAGGCTTCTCCTGTCCGATGTCGCGAGCCACTTCGACCAACGCCAATGGAACCTTGGCGCCGTTGTCGTACTCCGTGAACAGCACCGAATCGAGGTCGACCATCGTCAGCGATTCGGCTTGAGTCGCCTGCAAATATCGGCGAATCGACGGCGCACGGTGCCACACACCGTATGCACGGTCGCGCACTTCGTATTGCTCGAGCCTCATAACCGGCTCCTCAAATGAAAACGGCGCTCAAAAGCGCCGAGGTAACGGGTTATTGTTGGAAGGTGTCAGTACGCACCGCTGAAGGGGCCGTGATTTTGATGCCGCGTTTGTCCAGCACGTCATCAAACGAGCCGCACGGACTACCGCCCATCGCTCCCAAGGCCGCGTCTAGCTTGCCACCGATTAACGGCAGCAGCTCATGCATCATCTCGCAAGTAGCCCAATCCGTTCCATTGTCGAGAGCCTTTTCGACTATGGTCCACAAGGTGTGCAGGCTGCTCACTGCATCGCTTACGCTTCGTGTAGCGGCGGCGACAAGCTCGGTAGAATTGCTGTTATCCATGATGAACCCCGCTTACGTCGAAGCCTGCCTTTACGGCCCTCTCGCGAATCCCATCGATGTCGTTCGCCTGCAGGTCCGCTTGCAGAGCGCCGTGCTCACATAGAGCCCTAATTTCGCGGTCGTCCGTCAGCCGAGAAATGCTGCGAAAGATTGCACTCATCGCCTCAGCCTGCTCGTAGGTGATGTTTGCGGTGTATTCGATGTCGTCGACGGACACGGGTACAAATCCGTCTATGAGCACGCGTTCGGTAGAATTGGCAGTAGCCATGATACGAACCTCCACTAAAGGTCGTGTTTTGGTCAGGCGGTCTTGGTGCGCCAACACCTTGGCCGCCGCTCTTCGTTACTAGATTCGCCCGAAATGGCCTTCGAAATAACCTAGGCCGCCTGGGTCGCCGATGAGAATCTCCGTGCAGTTTTCAGCATCGCGCGCCGCCGAGCGCAGCAACTCCCGCAAGAGGACGAACGTGGGCGTGTCGTCTTTTGACGGATTGCCGATTTTCTCGGCGCAAAGGTCGTGCATTGCCACAAGTGAGTGGAACAGATATTCAATACGGGTCGCCACTTGTGAGACTTCCTCGTCGGTAGCTGCCGACCTACGAGCGATACAATCAGCTTCAGCCATGATTCAAGCTCCTTCAAGCTTGGTTGTGGTCAGGCGGCGCGAAGTGTTCCAGCACCCGCGCCGCCGCTCCGCCTGATACCGTCAGGCATCGGTCATGCAATCTATGCGGCCGTGCCACCAAAGCTGCCGATCACGACCTTCTTCTCTCCACCGACCTGAGCCTCCACAAACTCGGCCCACAGTTGGAGGATCTTCCGACGTTCGTCTGCGTACTCGGCCCGGTTGTACACACCCTTGATGCCCTTGATCGAGTGCGCCAGCGCCTTCTCGATCGCGTCCGACGACATGCCCATTTCGTGCAGGTGCGTTGATGCGGTACGGCGGAAGTCGTGCAGTACGAAGTGCTGAACGTCGAGGCTGAGCGAACGCACCGCCTGATTGAGCGTGCTTTTCGCAATCGGTTTGTCGCCGCGGCCGCGCGTCGACGGGAATACGTGCTCGTGGTTGCCTGTCTGCTCGTACAGTTCGCGGAGCATCGCAACGGCCTGCGAGGACAGGTAGACCCAATGCTCCTTGTCCTTCTTCATCCGATCGGCAGGAATGCGCCAGATGCCGACGTCGAGATCGAACTCCGACCACCGAGCCTCGGTCAGCTCGGACTTCCGGACCATCGTCAGGATCAGCAGGTGGATCGCGAGCTTGAGCGCGCGGCGGATATCTGAGGCGTAGACGGCGCGCAGCACCGTACCAATCTCGTCAGGGGAGAGAACCCGCGTGCGGCTATCTTGGGTGGCGACGAAGCGCGCGACGACTGCATGAGCCGGATTCGTCGGCGCAAGCTGGCGCGCGATCGCGTATTCGAACAGTCGTTTGATGACGTTCCGGGTCGAGAGCGCCATCTTGGGCGCGCCGCGGGCCTTGATCCGGTCGCAGATCGCCAGCACATCGCCAGGCGTCACGTCCGGTAGCGGCTTGTTGCCGATCGCCGGATAGATGTCCTTCTCGAGCGCGCGCTTGATCGTCCGAGCGTACTCAGGCGACATTCCTGCGATCTGGGTTGTGTACCAATCGTCACCGAACTCGCGAACCGTATCGAAGCGCTTCACGGCGCCGCGATCCTTCTTCGCATCGGCGATAGGGGAAACGCCTTTGGCGACGATCTCAGCGTATCGGCGGGCCTTCTCGCGCGCCTCCTGCAGCGTGACCGCGGGATAGTCGCCGATCGTGACCATCGGCTGCCGTTCGCCGTGCAGTGTGTACCGGTAGCGCCAAACCTTCGAACCCGACGTCATGACCTCCAGCACGAGGCCGCCACCGTCCGAGATACGGTAGCGCGCCGCCTTCGGCTTGAGCGCCTTGATGCGGGTGTCATTCAGCGGGACGACGGATTTCGGCATGGTTGGTACACATCGATTGGGACACAACGTCCTTGTGTACCTAAATGTGTACCATCAAAGGCTGGATGTCAATAGACAACCTTGGGCAACGCTAGGCGACCAATCCTAGCGTTTTCAAGGGTTTCGGAGGGATGATTGGACGACCTTGGACAACCTTGGGCGACTGGTTATTTTCCGATACAAAACCTGCTGAAAATCACCCCCAGCAGGTCATCCGAAGTGAACTCCCCGGTAATCGAATTAAGCTGTTCCTGCGCGAGCCTCAGCTCCTCGGCAAACAGATCGAGCGACTGCGCCCTTTGCTCCGCATGATCCGCGGCCTGCGCGAGATGCTCCTGCGCGGCCCGCAGCGCGATCAGATGCCGCTCCCGCGCCAGATATACCCCTTCCGCCCCCGCCTGCCACCCTGCAATCCGCAGCAGCTCCGCGCGCAGCATGTCGATCCCGTCGCCGCGCTTTGCCGACAGATGCACCTCGGTCAGATCGCCTTCCGCAGCCGGATGCTCGACACACGCCGCCACACCGGTCAGATCCGTCTTGTTCAGCACGCGCACCACCGGCACGCCGCCCGGAAACCGCGCCGCGATCGTCTCGTCATCCGCCGTCATCCCGCTGCGCGAATCCAGCAGATGCAGCACGACATCCGCGCGCTCGATCTCGCTCCACGTGCGCGCGATACCGATCCGCTCGACCTCGTCCTCCGTCTCGCGCAGCCCGGCCGTATCGATGATGTGCAGCGGAATCCCTTCGACCTGGATCGTCTGCGCAACCTTGTCGCGCGTCGTGCCCGCGATCGGCGTGACGATCGCCAGCTCCGCGCCGGCCAGCGCATTCAGCAGCGACGACTTGCCGACGTTCGGCTGCCCCGCGAGCACAACCGACAACCCTTCGCGCAGCAACGCCCCCTGCCGCGCATCACCCAGCACGTGCGCGAGCTGCGCGCGGATCTTCGCGAGCTTGCCGCGCGCGTCGGCCGCTTCCAGGAAATCGATCTCTTCTTCCGGAAAATCGAGCGTCGCCTCGACCAGCATCCGCAGCGTGATCACGTCGTCGACGAGCGCATGGATCTGCCGCGAGAACGCGCCGTCGAGCGAACGCCCGGCCGAACGCGCGGCGGCTTCGGTGCTCGCCTCGATCAGGTCGGCAACGGCCTCAGCCTGCGCAAGATCGAGCTTGTCGTTCAGGAACGCGCGTCGCGTGAATTCGCCGGGCTCCGCAAGCCTCAGCCCGAAACCGCGCCCCGCATCGAGGCAACGCTGCAACAACAGTTGCATCACGATCGGCCCGCCGTGCCCCTGCAGCTCGAGCACGTGCTCGCCCGTGTACGAATGCGGCGCCGGGAAGTACAGCGCGATCCCGCGGTCGAGCGGCGCGCCGTGCTCGTCGAGGAACGGCACATAGCTCGCATGGCGCGGTGCGAGCTTCTGCCCGCACAACGCGTCGATCAGCGGCAACGCGGCCGCCTCGCCGCCGCGCCCGAACGACACGCGGACGACCCCGATGCCCCCCCGGCCGGCAGCAGTGGCAATGGCGACGATCGGATCGGAATCGGTAGCGAGCATGGGAATCGGATGAATTGGATGAATCAGGTAATCGGTGATTATGGTGCGCCCGCGCAACACTTCGGGCATCGGAACGCCGGCATTGTAGCCTGCCGTCACACACGTCACCGACCGCCGCGCAAGCTTCGGACGCGCCCGAATTTATCCCGCCGGGGATAAGCCAAGTATCATTCTGGCGCCATGTCGCCGCCACCGTTTCGGACGAGTATGCCTGCTGGAGCGGCGCAACGCTGCGGCCCTTAATTCCACCACCCACCCCGATCAAGACCGGGATTCGTCCAAACAAGATACGTTTAGCCTGAATGGTTGTCTGAGACGCGGTGGTGGAATTGCACAATCTCCCCCATGCCGACATCCGAAGAAAAAGCCGCGTTCTCGGAACGCCTGAAATTCGCCCTGCGGCGCAGCCCGGAGAAGGTCACCGGTGCGACGGAGCTGGCGAACCGATTCAATCTGCGCCACCGCGGAGCGCAGCCCGTTTCGCCGCAAACCGCGCACAAATGGCTGACGGGCCGCACGATTCCGACGTCGGACAAACTTGCCACGCTCGCCGAATGGCTGCGCGTCGAAGTTCACTGGCTGCATTATGGCCCGTCGCCGAGCGTGATCGAACACCCGACGCCGCAGCCGCTGCCGCGCGACGAACGCTATCCGCCGACGCCCGAGACGATCGAACTCGCGTCGAAGATCGAAGCGTTGTCGCCGCATCATCGCTACCTCGTGCAGGAACTGGTCGAGCAGTTCTACGGCGACTCGGGCGAAGCGAAGAAGGGCTGAGCCCACACCGGATCCGCAAAAAGCAAAAAAGCCGCATGGGCGAACCATGCGGCTTTTTTTCGTGCATCGCGAGGCGAACGCGCCGCCCCGCGTATACAACAGGCGTCAGGCCGGTTTCTTCTTGGCCCCGCCGAGCTTGCGCGTGATGTAGTACTGCTGCGCGATCGACAGCACGTTGTTCACGACGTAGTACAGCACGAGGCCGGCCGGGAAGAAGAAGAACATCACCGAGAACGCGATCGGCATGAACTTCATCATCTTCGCCTGGACCGGGTCCGGCGGCGTCGGGTTCAGGCTCGTCTGCACGTACATCGACACGGCCATCAGCACCGGCAGGATGAAGAACGGATCGCGCTGCGACAGGTCGTGAATCCACAGGACCCACGGCGCGCCGCGCATTTCGACCGACGCGAGCAGCACCCAGTACAGCGAGATGAACACCGGGATCTGGATCACGACCGGCAGGCAGCCGCCGAACGGATTGACCTTCTCGGTCTTGTACAGCTCCATCAGCGCGGCATTCATCTTCTGCGGATCGCTCTTGAAGCGTTCGCGCAGCGCCTGCATGCGCGGCGTGATTTCCTTCATGCGCGCCATCGACTTGTAGCTCGCAGCCGACAGCGGGAAGAACACGGCCTTGATCAGGATCGTCAGCAGCACGATCGACCAGCCCCAGTTGCCGACGTAGCTGTGGATCTTCTCGAGCAGCCAGAACAGCGGCTTCGCGATGATCGTCACCCAGCCGTAGTCCTTCACGAGTTCCAGGCCCGGTGCAATGCCTTCGAGCATGCGCTCTTCTTCCGGACCGGCGAACAGGCGAGCCTGCACGTCGGCCGACTGGCCCGGCGCAATCGCGGCGACCGGCTGCTTCACACCGACGCGGTACAGCGTCGGATCGATCTTTTCAGCGTAGATGTCGCGCTTCACGCCCTGCTGCGGAATCCAGGCCGACGCGAAGTAGTGCTGCACCATCGCGACCCAGCCGTTGTCGGCGGAGGTCACGTAGTCGGCCTTGTTCTTGTCGAGGTCGCTGAAGTTGATCTTCTGGAAATGCTTCGCGTCCGTGTAGACCGCCGGCCCGAGGAACGTGTGCGAGAACATCGGCGTTTCGACGGCCGTGTTGTCGCGCACCAGTTCCATGTAGACCGTCGGCGTGACAGGCGCCGTGCCGACGTTGTCGATCTTGGTGTCGACGCCGATCACGTAGCTGCCGCGCGTGAACGTGTAGGTCTTCACGACCTTCACGCCGCCCTTCACCGGCGATTCGAACGACAGCTTCAGCGCGTTCTGGTCACCCGTCAGCGACGTCGAGCCGGGGTTCAGCTGCGTGTAGACGTCGTTGTGGTTCGGGAAATCGCCGCCGAGCAGGCCCGAGCGCGCGAGATACGTGTGGCCGGCCGTGTGGTCGAACAGCGTGATGTACAGGTCGGGCTGCTTGCCGTCGCCCTGCTTCTTCAGCGTCAGCTTCGCGAGCGTGCCGCCGCGCGTGTCGATTTCGCCGTCGTACACGTCGGTCGAGAACTTCACGAGCTGCGCCTGGGCGGCCGGGGCCGTCGTCGACGGTGCGGCGCCGGCTGCGGCGGCAGGCACTTCACCTGCGGTCGTCGTCGCGCCCGTGCCCGATGCACCGCCGGCAGCGGCCGCGGGGGCCGTCTGCGTGGCACTCGGGAAGAACATCGACGGGCGTCCATGGTCCCGCTGCCAGTTGTCGTACAGCATGACAGCTGACATGAAGAAGATCACCCATAGGACGGTGCGTTTGATATCCATGCGTTGTCTCAGAGTCGATGGGACCGCGCGTCGGCTTCGCCGCGAGCGCGAGTGTCGGAGTTGGGCGGCGGGACGAGGTCGATGCCGCCCGCGGAAAACGGATGGCATCGGCACACGCGCCTGACGGCGAGATACGTGCCGCGCGCGGCGCCATGATACTGGATTGCCTCGCGCGCGTAATCCGAACAGGAAGGATAAAAACGGCAACGGTTGCCGAGCATCGGGCTCACGGCAACCTTGTAGAAGCGCAGCAAGGCGATCAATACCGTTTCCATACCTTGGGCGACGCCGTTGGGCGCCGCGTCAAAACCGGCCGGGCAGGCGCGAACGCCGCACCGCGGACGGATGCGTCACTCGGACGCGGGCTTCGACGCACGGCGGGCAATTTCCCGGACCGCCCTGTCGAGCAGTTCGCGGATCTCGGCCGCACACATCGCCGCGAGCGGGGCGGAAGCCGCGCTCGGCAGCGCTTTCTTGTCGAAGCGCGTGTGCTGCCGCAGCAGCAGGTCGTAGCCGGCGAATTCGGCGCGGCGCAGGCGAAACTGATCGCGCGCCAGCCGCTTCACGAGGTTACGGGTAACCGCACGCGGCGCATACTTCTTGCCGACGACGAGCCCCAGACGCGCGGGCTGACCGGTCGGCTTGCCGTAAATCACGAAGTGCGCGGAGCGCCGCCAGGGACGCAAACGAAAAACGGATGAAAATTCATCCGTTTTCAGAAGTCGCGCAGCTTTCGGGAAGGCGGCTTTCGTCTGCGACGGATTCGCACCCGGCTCGACGGCACCTTCCGCAGGACTGCGGACGGCGGACACAGCGCGCAACCTGCCTTAGATGGCGAGGCGCTTGCGGCCCTTCGCGCGGCGAGCGTTGATGACCTTGCGGCCACCTGCCGTCTTCATGCGGACACGGAAGCCATGGGTGCGCTTGCGGCGCGTCACGGACGGTTGGTAAGTACGTTTCATGATGTTCTCACTTGTTCGAGAATGTCGAAATTCAGGGGACCGCGTGCCCTTAACCGGAGGCATTCGGGCGAACGCAATCGCCGGGAATACAGGATTGGTTTTCGCGGAACCCGCTATTTAAACCGTTTTTCCGTTGACGGTCAATACTTTAGGAGTCGATCGCCTGTGCCCGCCCCGAGCGATCCGGCCCCGCACCCCACACAACCGGCCTGTGGATAACTCGCTCTGTGGCCGCGTTTGGCGGTAGAATCTCGCCTTATCTCCAAGAATCCCGCACGCCGCCTCGGCTCGCGCCTGCCCCTCCAACACTGTGATGCAGGCGTCCGAGGCACGCTCGCACGACCGCTTCGGGCCTTGTTGCACCACCGCGACAAGGGCGCCGGCGAGCCGCGCTGTGCACGCAAAAAACGACAGTTACTTGATGAACGATTTCTGGCAACACTGTTCCGCACTGCTGGAGCGCGAGCTGACGCCCCAGCAGTACGTGACGTGGATCAAACCCTTGGCCCCGGTGGCCTTCGATGCGTCGGCGAACACGCTGTCCATCGCCGCGCCGAACCGCTTCAAGCTGGACTGGGTCAAGAGCCAGTTTTCGGGACGGATCAGCGATCTGGCCCGCGAATTCTGGAACACGCCGATCGAAGTCCAGTTCGTCCTCGATCCGAAGGCAGGCATGCGCAGCGCCCCCGCCGGTGCAGCGCAGGCCACGCCGCGTGCGCCGCTGGCCCCGACCGGCCCCGCCGCGACGGTCGCCGCAATCGCCGCCAACCTGACCGCGAATGCTTCGGCCGCACCCGCCGCGCCGGCCGACGTGCCGATGACGCCGTCGGCAGCCGCCGCGCATCACCTGAACGCCGACGACGCCGACATCGACCTGCCGAGCCTGCCCGCGCATGAAGCGGCCGCCGGCCGTCGCACGTGGCGCCCGGGCCCCGGTGCCGCGCCGGCCAACGGCGGCGAAGCCGATTCGATGTACGAACGCTCGAAGCTGAACCCCGTGCTCACGTTCGACAACTTCGTGACCGGCAAGGCGAACCAGCTCGCACGCGCCGCCGCGATCCAGGTCGCGGACAACCCGGGCATCTCGTACAACCCGCTGTTCCTGTACGGCGGCGTCGGCCTCGGCAAGACCCACCTGATCCACGCGATCGGCAACCAGTTGCTGCTCGACAAGGCCGGCGCGCGGATCCGCTACATCCACGCCGAGCAATACGTGTCGGATGTGGTGAAGGCGTACCAGCGCAAGGCGTTCGACGATTTCAAGCGCTACTACCACTCGCTCGACCTGCTGCTGATCGACGATATTCAGTTCTTCTCCGGCAAGTCGCGCACGCAAGAGGAATTCTTCTACGCGTTCGAGGCGCTGGTCGCGAACAAGGCGCAGGTGATCATCACCAGCGACACGTATCCGAAGGAGATTTCGGGCATCGACGATCGCCTGATCTCGCGCTTCGACTCGGGCCTCACCGTGGCAATCGAGCCGCCCGAGCTGGAAATGCGCGTCGCGATCCTGATGCGCAAGGCGCAGTCGGAAGGCGTGAACCTGTCGGAGGACGTCGCGTTCTTCGTCGCGAAGCACCTGCGCTCGAACGTGCGCGAGCTCGAAGGCGCGCTGCGCAAGATCCTCGCGTATTCGAAGTTCCACGGCCGCGAGATCTCGATCGAGCTGACCAAGGAAGCGCTGAAGGATCTGCTGACCGTGCAGAACCGGCAGATTTCGGTCGAGAACATCCAGAAGACCGTCGCCGACTTCTACAACATCAAGGTCGCCGACATGTACTCGAAGAAGCGCCCCGCGAACATCGCGCGGCCGCGGCAGATTGCGATGTACCTGGCGAAGGAACTCACGCAGAAGAGCCTGCCGGAAATCGGCGAGCTGTTCGGCGGGCGCGACCACACCACCGTGCTGCACGCGGTGCGCAAGATCGCCGACGAACGCAGCAAGGACGCGCAGCTCAACCACGAACTGCACGTGCTGGAACAGACGCTGAAGGGCTGAGCGCGCGGCGCGCTTGATATTTCGGCCTCCGCCCCAATTTAAGGGGGGCGGTTCGGTTTTGAGGCACAATACTGGTTTGACCGCCCCGGTGGTGGCGGGCCAAGAGCCCGGCCGGCGGGGCGCTGCGAGGCTGCTGCGCTGCAGGCCGTTACTCAACGAAGGAACTCTATGCAACTGGTCAAGACCGAACGAGACACCCTCCTCAGGCCGCTGCAAACGGTCAGCGGCATCGTCGAACGCCGCCATACGTTGCCGATCCTCGCCAACCTGCTGATCACCAAGAACGGCTCGGACGTTTCGTTCCTGTCGACCGACCTGGAGCTGCAGATCACCACGCGCGCCGATTTCGGCGTCGGCGGCGACCAGGTCGCGACCACCGTCGCGGCGCGCAAGCTGCTCGACATCCTGCGCGCGATGCCTGACGGCCAGGTCACGCTGTCGCTCGCCGACAAGCGCCTCACCGTTCAATCCGGCAAGAGCCGTTTCGCACTCCAGACGCTGGCGGCCGACGAGTTCCCGACCGTCGCGCAGGCGAAGGATTTCGGCGCCACGCTCACCGTCCCGCAGAAGTCGTTCCGCCAGCTGCTCGGCATGGTGCACTTCGCGATGGCGCAGCAGGACATCCGCTACTACCTGAACGGCATGCTGCTCGTCGTCGACGGCGACCAGCTGATGGCCGTGGCCACCGACGGCCACCGCCTCGCGTTCTCGTCGATGAAGCTCGAAGGCGGCACGTTCGGCCGCCAGGAAGTCATCGTGCCGCGCAAGACGATTCTCGAGCTGCAACGCCTGCTCGAAGACATCGACGACACCGTCACCATCGACATCGCGCAAACCCAGGCCAAGTTCACGTTCGGCCAGGTCGAGCTCGTGTCGAAACTCGTCGAGGGCAAGTTCCCCGACTTCCAGCGCGTGATCCCGAAGGCGCACAAGAACACGTTCGAGATCGGCCGTGAAGAGCTGCAGCGCTCGCTGCAGCGCGCGGCGATCCTGACCTCGGACAAGTTCAAGGGCGTGCGCTGCATCATCGCGCCGGGCCAGCTGAAGATCATGTCGACCAACGCCGATCAGGAAGAGGCGCAGGAAGAACTCGAAATCGCCTACCAGGGCGATACCGTCGACATCGGCTTCAACGTCACGTATCTGCTCGACGTGCTCGCGAACCTGAAGGTCGACACCATGCAGGTGAGCCTCGGCGACGCCAGCTCGAGCGCGCTGATTACCGTGCCCGAGAACGACGAGTTCAAGTATGTCGTGATGCCGATGCGCATCTGACGCGCGCGACATCACGACACACACCAGGGGGCGGCAAGCCCCTTTGGCGTTTTATGGCGAACCGACAACCCGCCCTTTTAGTGCCTTTTCGGCACTTGGGGCGGGCCAGGAAACTGGAGCGGCCCGGCGATTTCTCGCTGAAACGCACCGCGCCGCCACGAGAGTGGCCCCGCAGAACCGGAAGATATCCATGAGTGAACAGCACAATTCGCAACCCGATAACAGCAGCTACGGCGCCTCGTCGATCCAGATCCTCGAAGGTCTGGAAGCGGTGCGCAAGCGCCCCGGGATGTACATCGGCGACACGTCGGACGGCACCGGTCTGCACCACCTCGTGTTCGAGGTGCTCGACAACTCGATCGACGAAGCGCTGGCCGGGTACTGCAACGACATCCACGTGACGATTCACGCCGACAACTCGATTTCCGTGACCGACAACGGCCGCGGGATTCCGACCGACGTGAAGATGAACGACAAGCACGAGCCGAAGCGCAGCGCGGCGGAAATCGTGATGACCGAGCTGCACGCCGGCGGCAAGTTCGACCAGAACAGCTACAAGGTGTCCGGTGGCCTGCACGGCGTGGGTGTGTCGTGCGTGAACGCGCTGTCGAGCTGGCTGCGCCTCACGGTGCGCCGTGACGGCAAGAAGCGGTTCATGGAGTTCCACCGCGGTGTTGCGCAGGATCGCGTGCTCGAGACGGTGGACGGCGTGGAAGTGTCGCCGATGCTGGTGACCGGTGACACCGAGAACCGCGGCACCGAAGTGCACTTCATGGCCGATCCGACGATTTTCGGTACGGTTGAATATCACTACGACATCCTCGCGAAGCGGATGCGCGAGCTCTCGTTCCTGAACAACGGTGTGCGGATTCGCCTCACCGACCTGCGTTCGGGCAAGGAAGACGATTTCGCGTTCGCCGGCGGTGTGAAGGGCTTCGTCGAGTACATCAACAAGACGAAGACCAACCTGCACCCGACCGTGTTCTTCGCCAACGGCGAGAAGGATGGCGTGGGCGTCGAAGTCGCGATGCAGTGGAACGACAGCTACAACGAAAACGTGCTGTGCTTCACGAACAACATTCCGCAGCGCGACGGCGGCACGCACCTGACCGGCCTGCGGGCCGCGATGACGCGCGTCATCAACAAGTACATCACCGACAACGAAATCGCGAAGAAGGCGAAGGTCGAGACGACCGGCGACGACATGCGCGAAGGGCTGTCGTGCGTGCTTTCCGTGAAGGTGCCGGAGCCGAAGTTCAGCTCGCAGACGAAGGACAAGCTGGTTTCTTCCGAGGTTCGTGCGCCGGTTGAAGAAGTTGTGGCGAAGGCGCTCGAGGAGTTCCTGCTGGAAACGCCGATCGACGCGAAGATCATCTGCGGGAAGATTGTCGAGGCTGCTCGTGCGCGCGATGCTGCGCGGAAGGCACGTGAGATGACGCGCCGCAAGGGCGTGCTCGACGGCGTCGGCCTGCCCGGCAAGCTCGCGGACTGCCAGGAGAAAGACCCGGCAAAGTGCGAAATCTACATCGTCGAGGGTGACTCGGCAGGTGGCTCGGCCAAGCAAGGGCGTGATCGGAAGTTCCAGGCGATCCTGCCGCTGCGCGGCAAGGTGCTGAACGTCGAGAAGGCCCGCTACGACAAGCTGCTGTCGTCGGAACAGATCGTCACGCTCGTGACCGCGCTTGGGTGCGGGATCGGCAAGGAAGACTACAACCTCGACAAGCTGCGCTATCACCGCATCATCATCATGACCGACGCGGACGTCGACGGTGCGCACATCCGGACGCTGCTGCTCACGTTCCTCTATCGCCAAATGCCGGACATGATCGAGCGCGGGTACGTGTATATCGCGCAACCGCCGCTTTACAAGATCAAGGCGGGCAAGGACGAGCGGTATCTGAAGGACGACGTGGAGCTCAACGCGCACATGCTGCGGTTGGCGCTGCAAGGGTCGGAGCTGGTGCCGGGTGAGAATGCGGCGGCGATTTCGGGTGATGCGCTTGGCGAGCTGGCGCGGTCGTATCTGCTGTCGCAGAGCGTTATTGAGCGATTGAGCCGGTTGTATGACCCGGCCGCGCTGGAAGCGGTCATGGACGGCGTGGTGATCGATCTCTCCAACGAAGAGTCGACCGAGGCTTCGGCGAAGGCCCTTCACGCTGCGTTGCATGATGAAGCGCTGAAGAACGAAGTGCGCGTGGTGCCTTCGTATGATCCGGTTCGGGAACAGCGCGCACTGCATGTCGAGCGGACGCATCACGGCAACGTGCGCGTTTCGGTCATCGACCAGGAATTCCAGCACACGGCGGATTATCAGCAGCTCGTGACCACCGCGAATACGTTCAAGGGGCTCATCGGGGAAGGTGCGGTCATCAAGCGCGGTGAGCGCAGCATGGCCGTGGCGGACTTCAAGAGCGCGATGAAGTGGCTGCTGGCGGATGCTGAGCGGAACGTTTCGAAGCAGCGGTATAAGGGGCTCGGTGAGATGAACCCCGAGCAGCTATGGGAAACGACGATGGATCCGGCAGTGCGGCGTCTGCTGCGTGTGCAGATCGAAGACGCGATTGCTGCGGATGGGATCTTTACTACCCTCATGGGGGATGATGTCGAGCCGCGGCGGGCGTTTATTGAGAGCAATGCCTTGAGGGCGGGGAATATTGACGTTTAAAAATTAAAAATATACGAATTTCAAAAGCCCCCCACGCGGGGCTTTTTTAACATTAAGACACAGAAAATCAGCCACCTTTGATTTGCAAAAACATCGGCATTATCGATGCTCTCCGGCGGTTATCCGCAAAATGTTAGCCTTCAACTCCTTCGCCAGATATTCGCCAACCTTCGAAGCTTTATCGGTAGAAGACAGCTCGCATTCCCAGACAATGAAAATCCTCCAACCCAGTCGCTCCAACTCAACTTTTACACGAGCATCTCTTGCCACATTCCTTTCAAATTTCTCAACCCAAAACTGAGTGTTGCTCTTTGGAAGCGTGGCAATTCGACAACCCTCGTGACGGTGCCAAAAGCAGCCATGAACAAACACAACCGACCTATACCTAGGAAGTACGATATCAGGCTTCCCAGGAAGTTTTTCATTATGCAGCCGGTAACGAAATCCCATGCGATGAAGAATTTTGCGCAAGGTTAATTCGGGAAAAGTGTTCTTCCCCCGAATCCTGGCCATTCTCTCCGAGCGTTCCTTACGCGATAGAAAATCGACCACCTTGCGCCTCTCGTGAAATTAATTTCTCACAAGCTCATAAAACGGCAAGCCCTTAATTACGTCACCAGAGACACCAGCCGTCTTGTAAAGACAATGGTGATTTTTAAGCGTCTTCACACGCTCCGAAAGCTCCCCAAGATCTGCGGTAAAACCCAGGGCGCCGAGCTCAGCAGGAGTGACATTAGGTACCTTATGAATGAACCACGTAAGCAACGGGTCCCTATAGTCCGTCACACCCGCCTTGAAATGTCTAAGGTATTGTGACGCCAAAATAACTCCAGCACCAAATTCCCGCCCCTGCAAAAGCAATTTACGAAGCACATCGAACTCATAACGCATGATGTTGTCCGCCTCATCGACAAGCAGATATGAATCAATCACCCTCAATTGTGGATCATTTCCGACAAATGGCCTCTTTGGGGTTTTGAGCATGTTCTCGTAGAACATGTTCAACATGATCGCAACCAGCATGTTTTTACTACGATCATCTTGCCCCATCGCATCAAGTGACACTACAACAATTCCATCCAAAAAATCGTCAAACGATTTAGTTTTATCTGGGTCTTTTTCAAAGACCTCCATATCCACAAGATCATCAATAATTGCCATCGGCGAGTCTGATTTTCCACCGAGAAGATCACGGTACTCCGAATGGATATCGTAGATAGTGGGCTGCCGCCCCAATCCTGAACATACATTATATGCATTGCGGACAGCACCCTTCAACTTATCTCGCTGCACTGGGCCTATACCCGAATACACTTTATCCAGAACATCGGCGAAGAATCGAAAGCGATCTAACCAAGGAGCCACTGACTCACCCATTGACGAAGTGTCAAACAGATTAAGTGGCAATCCGGTCGGCCTCACAACACGTGCTCCTGTTGCCTGCACGAACTCTGGATTACTGTAGTCACGCTTGTAATCGAAAATCAAAAATCGCGGCTTTATACCACGATTTTCGCGCGTGGCCGTTGCGATCTGAAAAATGAGAGACTTTAGCAACTGAGTCTTCCCCGTCCCCAAATCACCCACCACACCAATGTTCAAATGATTTAGGCGCGTATCAGATATATTCAAAGAGAGAGGGCGCGGCTCGAATCCGTCAATGGTTTTCCCAATCGAAAGGATAATTCCTTGATCACCCACTTCATCGGCGACGACAGTTCCCAACGAAACATTTTCGTACAGGTTAGCATCTTGACCTTTCAGCCCCTCTTTCATTGTCGAGACTTCTTGAATTCCCTCCAACGAAGTGGAAGTAATTTCCAGTGCCGCGCCCTCTACAACTGCCTCGATTGTCGGCTCGACCTCTGTCTCGGACTCACCATCATCAGCATTACATACTGGAAAAAGCTGCCAATTTCCTATTTTTGCACGCACGGCATCATAAAACGCCTGAGCATCGCCAGCAACCATCCTCCCAGCATCTCCCGACGATATAGATATGCTTTCTGAGAAACCGTCTCCATCATAATCCACAGCATCGCTTGTCGACGTGCCATCTACAACAATTAGGCGCCCCTTACCATCGACGGTAATTTCTGGGCACGGTCCGGATAGTATCGCCGCAGCAATACGTTCATGGTAGTTCGCCCAACGTCCAGCGTGCTCTTTGACGAGTTTGTGTTGACTATACACACGCAGGCCGAAGCCAATCATCGATAGCAAGAGATGCTGATAGGCAAGTTTCCATATCAAGGACTTCCCTGCACGCTCTTCCATTGAGCTAAATAACGTGGACAACGCTCTAGCTTGGCCAAGTGCATCTCTCGCATCGTTTGGACTGAGTACCGCGCTCTGCTGACGACACTTCACCTCAACAGGAGTGATGTGAATGCGCACCGAATCCTCGCAAAGCTTAACGCCTACCACGAGAAGGTCGGGACGAGAAAGCGATGCGTCCTTACGCTCCTTGCCGATCGATCGAGCCATGTCCGCGAGATAACCTCTGAACGGATCCACCGGAATGATGATCGCTATAGACGCATCCTCCGGTGAACCAGACAACACCGGTAGGATGCTATTCAAATCGCCTGATGTTCGGAATTGATCTTGTAGCAACCGAACCGCAAGAAACAGGCCGAGATCTCCGGTTGCCCCAGAGTCATCAGCAGAAAGGCCGCGGACCGTGGGAATTCCTCGTCGAGCGACCTCGAGGAGAATCTGTTCAATGTGGTCACCTGACAGATTTTTGCAATCAGGCAGTGGGTCAAGAACCCTTTGCAGAGAATCGCGATCTGCGTCCCGAACCTGAGACAACAAGTAGTAGCCACTTGTGTCGCCAGCACGATGCGAATACGACGGCAAGTCATAATCCCAAAGATAGGTGCCCTTGATCCATCCCCCCAGGAAGCAGGCCGGATCAATCGCGGAAGACGACACTGCGACGAAACCTGCTTTCTTCTCCTCAAGCATGTTTGAAACGGCGTGTACATTAGGCGCGAACTGCAATCCCGTCGCGTCGTCGATCCCACCTTCAAGTAAGGTAATGCAATGAGCGACCTTATCTGCAAGGATCTCGCCGGAGGGTGGTGCCGGGAATGCTTGCCGTGATTCGCTTAGGAAAGCTCCATGTAGCTGGCGCCTAATCCTATGCCTAATGAGGCCTCCAATCCCAAGAGGGGAACGTATTCCTACATCCGCAGACTCCGGCTGAGCAGAATCCAGCTGGGCAATAATTCCAAGGTCAGGTTTCGTTCCGGGAGGCTGTTTGTCAAACCAACGGACACGATTGCCGGTATCTTCGGACAGGTTCGCGATACTAGGTTGGTCAGGGCGCGAACTAAGCGGCCGCGTGTCGAATACCTCGAGCATCCTGGGGCCAATGCTTGGCCTGATAGCAGATACATCACCGTTACCAAAACGGCGGGTACACCAATTGGCCAGCCCCTCATTGCAAGCATCAGATGCCCCTCCCCCACTGGACAAAACCAAGCTGACAACCGGTTTCGCGGCAAGCAGGTCAGAGACGTCCTCCAATGCACGAGCCACCTGAGCTGGGCTAAAACCACTCGAAATGCCCCCCACCACGAGCCCAAACGCATCGTCAAATGGAGGTTGCCTCGATTTGTCCGCAATCTGGCCTAGACGCGATCCGTTCCATAGCACCGACCAGTAGTCAGAGTTGCACTCAACCGACAAGAATGGGACCCGATCGACACCCGCTGGCCCCCCTGGGGCTTGTAAAGACATGATCAGGAGGTCGGGTACGCAATCAGGATCTAAAATACTGGCAGCGGGACAGGATAGCGAGGCATCACCATCGGTCGCATTGAACAGTACTTCCTGCGCGAGACAATGCCAAGCTAAACGCAAGGGGTGCAACGGTGACAGGAGAATCGCGTCTGGAATGCGTGCAAGTGTATGACCATCGGCCTCCCTCGGGCATACTGCGACGACATCGACCCAACAAGCAACATCACGGTCTACAGCAATCCACGACACGTACGCGTCAAGATACTGCTCGACCAGGGCACGGAAAACAGCATCACGTGCAAGCCAGGCTCCCAAAGGCGCAGACTCTAGAAGACCAGCTTGTTCGCTTGTCTGCCTTATGCGGCTCGCGATCTCTCGTCGCGCGTCCACGAACCCAGGTGGCGGTACAAAAAGCGACGCTTCAGGCCTTGGGTCATGAAGAAAGCGTGCTCCCGACAGAACGGGACCAACGGGTAGCTCCCAATCGGGGGACGCCCATTTCGCGGCGTAATCGTCTGAAAGGACCAATGGGACAAATGACCTACCTACATTCTGCTCGTCAAGCATCCATGCCTGCAGACTCGACGAGCGAGCGTGACGATCCAGCTGTACCACGGCCTTAGCATCGAATTTCTCTAGATGTCGCCGGTTGAGCTTAATGAGCCGCTCAAATTCACTCCGACACCCTTCTTCTTTAACTTCCTCACAGGTGACAAATACTCTACAAGTCTGCTCACGGTCTCCTGATCGTTGGAACGAGACTTCGAGCTGGCAATTGCTCTCAGCATCGACCTCTACTTGATAGTCACCATCCTTCGTGACATGAAGCTGAAGAGCTTGCGGAGGATCCATGACTTGCTCAGTAGCGTCGTCAGAAATTGCTTCGGCACGAGCAACCGAGACTCCCGGAGAAACGAAAAAAAGAAGCTCGTAGCGGCCGGGGCCTGGAACAGAAAGCGCAGCTTCCCAATCAACGCGAGCACTGCCTTTGCGTGGCTTCTTAGGTAGTAACACCTTGGTTGCCAAGCGTGATGTGACAATAATGCCGGGCAACCAGCTTGAAAGCGAAACAACTCTTGCCGTAGCGGATTTATGGTCTGCGGCGGTCACCTTATAGCTAGCTGGAGAACGTTGACCGCTTGACGGCAAGATATCCTGACATATCGCCACCCCGTCGACATTGATTTTGGTTCCAGTCTTTCCGTAGGATCCTCCAGTGAGACAAACTTCTACTTCACCTTCGGTACTGGAGAGACCAGTCGCAATTGAAAGTTCAACGCCGGATCGAACAATCGCTGGTACTCCTTTTGCTGGTGGCAAGATCGTGTTTATACAAGCAATCGTGAGATCGCCTGACTGCCCGTCCGGCTCCTCGGCAAGAAGATCCGCCCAGCACTCAGTCGAGAGAACTTGCCACCACGACGGTGGTGGCTGCAACTCTAGGGTATCTGATGTCAGGTAAAACGCCGGTGCAGCACGCTCAAATGTTGTGGGTACTTCACACGTTGCCTGTATGTGCCTAAGAAAATCCTCGAGCGCCTGCTTCACCGGCCCTGTTGTTGTTGTTGTCACCAAACGCTCGAGGGCCGTCTTGAATCCGTCTGCCATTTCGTCGGCGAGTTGCTCCAGAATGCCCAATTGCGTTTTAGAAGAAATCCCGCCGTCAGACATTTGAGGCACGCCACATGCAAGCGCTAACGCCGCCCCCGACGACAATCCGCCTTTATCTTCCTGAATTGAATAGAGTCGCGACAGCAGGCGCCAGGTTCCCGCGCCAGGAGCCACCTCGTCCACAGCAGCAGCCGCTTTTCCGACAAGTTGTCTTGCATCATCGAGCCAACTCTCCGGGATGCCTGCATCTTTTAACGCTCGTGTCACCAAATTCTGGATGAAGCCGTCTTCCCACCACGTCTCAAATGCGACGTGACTGGTGCTGTTGGAGGCATTCATACCGAACTCCTCCGTCGTCGATGCTACGGACCTGTTGCTATGCTGCTCAGGCGGCATCAAGGCAACAAAACTCGCCAAGTTTGGGTCGTTGCGAATATGCAGGAGATGGCTTTCGTCACAACGCCCCGACTCCCCAATTCCCGGATTGCGGACGATTGCACGACCGGCCGGCAACTGCAGCAATACTGGGAGAACTGTCTCTTTGTCGTCCGGTCCAAGAACATTTATCCCCCCGGAAAGAGCAAGTTCTTCGAAAATCTGCTCGAGAATCTCTAGCGGAGGCCCATGAAAGACGAATCTGGCCTCAAGCTTGTCACCCAATTGCCCGCGTACCGCGGCCGTTACCTTTTCCCGAATAATATTCGCAATGGTTTGTACGAGTTTAGTCATGCCTTATTGTCCATGGCCGGAGTGATAGGAAAGGGAGGCAATAACATCATCCCACTCTCGGCATCGGGGCTATCGAGCACGAGACCGAGCATCCGTAGTTGGTGCCCCAAATCATTTCGAGCAATGTCCTGCTGATCCAATGCGAGTCCATAAGTCGCGAGATGCAAGCCGAGCTTATGGATCGATCGGGGACCGCCAGCACCCGCTAGAGCACAATGCACAAACGCAAGTACCGCAACCGGTCCGAGCGACACGACCCAAGGACTGGATGGACTGCTTCCCTTCTTCTTCAGTACGTATCCCTGGTCATATCCTCTAAGCAGCTGGACAGCCGTCTGGCGCTGGCCGAGCGCATGTCGTGCGAACTCAAGTAGGTTTGCACCAATTCCCTTCTTGCAGCTCAGTGCCCGAGCCTCCTGTTCACGGATCTCCGCCAAGGCCGTAGAGATCCCCATCTCTGCTAACGCATGTCGATTGTCACGAATATGCTGACATAGACTAGAGATACCCGAGCTTGACGAAATATCCCCGTTGTATGGAGCACCCAAATCCGCCAGTGCCCATAAGATTGCGTTTATGTTTAGGCGAGCAGATAGGTAACTGGACGCCCTGTCCTTCAACCCATGCAAAGCCTTGCCACCGTATGTCATGTACTGGGCCGCCTCGGGGAACACGAAGCTTCTCGTATCGTCGGCTCCTACAGGGCCATTCCCGCCAAGAGCATCGGAAAAGCAACGCCAAGTCCTCGCATGCACTTCACACAGCCAAGTAACGTGCGCGACCGCAGCAAGCCTAAGAACTGCCTCGAGCAAGCTCGTCCATTGTCGACGCGTCATAGTTGGCTTGGCTTGAATAAGCGCTTTCAGATCCTTAGCGAATTGCCGAGCCGGCATGAATCCCACTTCGTCAAAATCGTCGAGCGAGAGATTTGCAACATCTCCTCGCGAGACTGGCGCAAGCTTCCAAGACGCATGATTGGCCCAGACATTTGTTTCCTGCTCAAGCCATCTCGCAAAAACATCATCGTGGTCGCTAACGCTCAGCGCCGAAAACAATGATTCCCAGAGCTCCTGAGCTGCGTCATGGCCTCTTGAGCCGAGCCAAACCATTCTCCTCACAAGGCTTCCAGCGGGCCACGAATTGCTACTCAGACGAGCCGATCCAGAAAAAAGCGCAAGAGACGGAACAAGTGGGGTTACTTGTAAAAATCTCTTTGCCGATTGATTGGGCAGCTTTGGGCTTTCAAGCACACCATGTAGAACTGTATTCCAATCTTCTACACAGACCGTTGCCCCGTTAGGTGGCCCCTGTCTCTTGTCGCGCAGCTTCTGTAGTCGCTGCTCGAGGTCTCGTCCAGCCTGAGGAACCCCACCCTCCCCGACAGATTCAAAACCAATGGTGCGATAAAGCGCTGCGACAAGCACCTCTGAACTTGCATATTCCGGCGCAGGGCTTATGGCGAGCGCAGAGTCCTTATATGCAGGATGCGATGTCTTCCAGGGTGCTTGTTTAAATTCAGCGAGTGCCATACTTACACTCCTCCATGGACCGAGAAGAAACTACCGTCCCAAGCCTTCCCGATTTCCGTACCGTCTATACCGATCCGAATCTTCGCGTCTGCGAGCACATCTGGATCTCTCACAATTGGGCCAGACAATCTCGCCTTGGTCGCATCAAGCAGCGCAACAACGGTTCGAGGTAGTGCAGCCGGAGACAGACCTCGCTCCAACTCCTTGACCGCCTTGAATAAGTCGTAAGTTAGCGCGATATTTTGCGTAGATTGTCCATTTCCGACTTCAAGAAAGCAGATAGGGGAGCGAGGCCGCCCCGCCGTGGATAATTTAGGAATACGGACTTTTCTAACATCAACAACAAGCGTCGCTTGTCTCAGTTGAGGCGGAAGCGGTTGCCCAAATGTAGTCGCCAAAGAGACTTCAAAATCCTTTCCGTTATTCAACAGATCTTTTACCTGCGCGGCCACTTCGAAAAGTCGTTGGCCCTTGTCATCGTCCTCCACAACTTTCTGGAACGACTCAAGAATTTCGATGTCTGCCACGACAGATGCTCGAGTACAAATACTGCGCCGAACAAAACGACAAGCGAAGTCACGCAAAACTCTCTGAATGCGGCTCGCAGCTGCAGGATTTTTCCGACGAATTGCAGATGAGGATAGTAGATTGTCTGCCCTTTCTAGCTTCCGCAGCAAGTTGATTTCATATTTCGCAAGCACCTGATACTTACGAATGAATTCTATGCCCCCGGTAATGGAGCGACTAAATCTCGTATCCAACTCGCCTAGCTTTACTCTACTCCGCGCGCTAACGGCGACCTCGATATCGGGACTTGCCATTGCCGGATCCAGAAGCTCCACTTGACTTTCTAGCAAAGATTCAATCGTAGCTGGCAGATACGAATCCTTCCGTTCGTGGAGAAAATATTGGAGGCCCAAAATTACGCGGACGTCATTAATTTCCTTTCCCAGACCAAGATCTTTTAGGCCTTGACGCAATGCGCCGACTGCTTCGGGGTTCCAACGGTGGAATAGCGCGTGCTGATAGCCAGATGTTGCGAGATCGAACGGTGCCGTGAGGTGCTGGCGCTTAGGATTACTCATTTGATCACCTTCCTCAGTTAACCGCTTGAGGTTGGCAGCCCAATGACATGAGTCTCGATGCTTGCTGTGCTCCGAAGGACTACGACCAGCAAGTAAATATGAAATTAGAGAGAGTAAATCTCGAAAGCTCCACCGCTTACCGGTAGCCAATTCGTACCACCGGAGAATGCGCAACAATGCAGCACGATTATCTTCGCGCGCAAGCAATTGCTGGCTATGGCAGAAAGGGCACTCTTCACCTGCAGGACATTCGCCAGTATTAGGCCAATAAGTGGGATTAGTGGCATACGTCAAAAGCGTCGATGCAGGAGGAACAAGCTCGCCCCCGGGGCTGACCAGTAGAGACTCGACGTCCATGGGCCAAACGGCCACCCCTGGAAAGCCTTCGAGCGGCCAACACGAAGGAGCTGTCGACGAGAGACTAACCGATCGTGTAATAGTTTCGAGAAGCGTGCAAACTCGATTATGTCCATTATCAAGCGCGTAAATCAGCGCATCATCAAGAACACCCCTATTTACGCAACATAGATAATATTGCTCGCTTGATTCGCGAAGCAGTTCATCAAGCTCCTGAAGTAGCAATTGTGGTGCCGTGCTTCCTTCTTTACCGGCTGTCGCAGACGCATCCTGAACAATTGAAAGAGACATTGGACGCGAATTTGATGTGAGACTACCCACATCCACCGATACAACTCTATCGACAGCTTTCCCAGGAGGTGGACGGAAAAGTCGAGAGAGCGCATCTGTGATCTCGCGCTCCGCTCCAATGCATTTCCCTAGGTGACGGATCGTGTGCTCGATAGCCTCAGTTTTCCCATTCCCAGGCCCGCCGACGAGCAACAATATCCTCGGCGTGTCTTGTGCACCAGAGGCGACATCCTCAGCCCATGTTTCCAACCGCGAGATCAGATTCGTTCTGAGCAGCTCCTTACCTGGCCGGCCGCTACCAGGGTCGAAGAGGCGCTTCACCCCACCGGAATGATGTCCGGCCCATTCGAGCAGATCCCTGGGGAATCTGGGATCCGCCGTCGATATATTATTCATTATTCCCCTTATTGGTCTCTTATGCCACTGCCCTCAGCGAGTCTTGTTTACGCCCGGCAACGTGATTTTTTTGAAACAAAAATATCCGCTCAAGCTTGTCTAGAACAGCAATAGCTGCAAGGCCAATTGCCTCTGCAAGTAATGGCGGAACTGCATTACCCACCTGAGTATACCTGGGACACTCCTTCGTCCGCCGATCTCCTCCCGTCGTGAATTTTCCGCGGAA
The DNA here is from genome assembly GCF_004343765.1 of Burkholderia sp. SRS-25. Classification (NCBI taxonomy): domain Bacteria; kingdom Pseudomonadati; phylum Pseudomonadota; class Betaproteobacteria; order Burkholderiales; family Burkholderiaceae; genus Burkholderia; species Burkholderia sp. SRS-25. The sequence continues at coordinate 3,124 of NZ_PTXM01000035.1, read as the reverse complement.
TCGAAACCAGTCCGGGAAGCTTTGCAACCGAGCACTCTCCCTGACCGTAAGAATTCTTGGCTCCGAAAAGTGGAGGACGTCGTCGGGCAACGTTGTGATAGTAGGCGCTGGCTCCGACGGAGACATTACGTATATCCGATGCTTCTTAAGACCAAACTTCGCGCGACTCTTCTCGTTCATCCGAACACCCTGTTCGCATTCCTTGATGATCTTCTTGAATCTCGCTCGAACGTCATCCCGGTGCCTCGCCAGGCGCATACTATCCATGTCATCAATTCGGCAATGCCGATGCATTAGCCGCTGATAATTTGTCAGTGGTCCGAGATAACGAGCTTCTTCAAAGCCGTTTGCGGAAAATGGATCGATACACGGTTGTTTGACAGTTCGCCCAACCAAAAGATCTGATATCGCATCCTCAGCTGTTATGAGGCGGGTCTTGGGTAGACCGTGCTTAGCAAGTAGCTCAGTTCGTATGACCTCAAGCATCTTGAATACATGCATGACACCATCTTCGAGGTGGGACGCTAGAGATCTCTCTATACCGATAACGATAAGTCTCGAGCGACGCTGCGGCACACCGAAGCGAGATGCATCGACAATCTCTCCGTGGACATCATAACCAATTGCCTCGAGACTTTTCTTCAATTTCTCATAGAACGATTCGCTCGCGGACTCTTCATCTAGCGTCTTGCTCGCATGTGCAACCTTCATTCCTGGTACATTTTCAAGTACCAAAATAGATGGTCTGATGGAATCGACAACCTCAACATATTTCTCAAATAACTGATTTCGAGGGTCGTCAGCCTGTCGGCGGCCAGCAAAGCTAAACCCCTGACATGGAGGCCCGCCCGCAAGTATTTGCACCTCCCCCTTCAGGTTAGCCAGGTCGTCACGGTGTGCATCCAACAGATCGTCGATACCCCATGCCCTCTTTTCCAACCAGGACGGCCAATCGAATTTTTCGATCGGAACCCTTCTATCTCCGAGAAAATTGTCGGAGAACGTATCAAATGCCATGGCATCTCGCTCCACAGCAAATCGCCCTTGAATTCCCGCCATAGAGAGGCCTAATGACAAGCCGCCACAGCCTGAAAAGAGATCTACAAATTTGTAATTGGGCATGTCTTAAGTTACTTTCCTGGCTTCGTGCCGCCTGTCGCGGGTGGATTAGAAACAATTACTTCAGTACTGCTCATAGTCGTGACCAGGACTAAATTTTTTCGCGAATACTTCGCCGACAGATCTCGTCACCGGCTTGCTTTGGGACAGCCTCTTCATGAAGCCGCCTCGGGCATGCTATGTCGCGGAGATCGCCGGCCAACAGCTCGATTTCTTCGAACTTAATCACGTAACGACTCCCTTCCAATCGCTTGTGCCATCCAAGATGGGAGAATCGCGCGCGCTGATGCCAACGCTTGCCACTCCGGCGGAGGCAAAGTACGTCGCAATGCTGCCAAGGCGTTGCCCGCACGTGCTGGACCAATCCATGCTAGAGCTCGTACGGCCGTACCTGCCGGGCTGGTACCGAGCGCAAGCATCCAATGTGGTGCATGGACCACGAGAACTTCCACACCGCCCAACCTCAATTTTCTTGTCCGCCCAGACGTCAGGTAGATTTTCCGGGGCGGTGCCCGCGTCGTTAAGCCGAGGAGATTGGCGGCGCTTGCTCCGTGATGTGCGACGACTTCTCCTGTTTGTTCAGCCATCGCCTCGACGACCTTGTCCAGGGCAGGTGGACGCGCACCTGAGCGAGTGACCAAAGGGGCAACGTACGTGCCTCTCGTTACGCGTAGGAGCTTCCCGTCCTTCGCAAGACGTGAAAATGCCTGATCAACTGCGGCCCTACTTCCCAAGTGCAGAAATTCTTTAGGCGAGAGTACGCCACCCTCTGAAAGGGATTGCGCGTGCTGCAGTATTGATTCTGGTAACGTATTCATATCGGCGCTTCAGGGTGTGAGAATCTTACGCCAGTTTCTGACATACGTCTCCTCGGATGTCACCAAGGGCACGTGGCCATTCCGTCGCCCCTAGGCCGTTTGGTTAATCGGCATTCTGTCGGCCCATTAGAGCCCTATCTTCCCTTAAACTAAAACAGCACCACCGCAAAAAAGCGCGGGCCGCATGGGCTGCCACCCATACGACCCGCTGACCACAACCAACTCATTGCAGGAGTCGGAAGATGGCTAACGCCTATAGTAAGTCACGTCCCAAGAAGCTCAAACAGTATCCCGAGGTTGAGCTGACCCTCGGCAACAAGCCGGACCTTCCCCAGGATGGCCAACCGTACATGCCATGGATGCGCGCCATCGACGCGCATTTCGAGATGTTCGGATTCAAGCCGGGTGATCGCGTCTATCTTCGGTTCAACTTTGATTCCCGAAGGGTCATCATCACGCCCGACTACAGCGCGCTGAACTGGCGAGAGCAGCCCTATGGTGCAGCTGCGCAAGAAGAGGACGAGGAGCTGGAGCGCGCAGCGCTGGCCCCTTTGCGCCGCTCTGTTGACTGGTGATGGCTCGGCGTGAAGCACTTCGGCGCGCGCCTTGATGCAAATGGTCCGCGGCGGCGCTGCAAGTAACTTCAACAATCGTCACAACAGACGAAAAGTTGCGTTCCGCTCACTCGACATTCGACGGCATCGCATGCAGCACGACAAGCATCCATGCCGAGTACTCCACACGCATTTCCGTCGCCGAAATGCAAAAACCCCCGCCTTTCGGGCGGGGGTTCTTGGCTTAGGGAGCCTGACGATTACCTACTTTCACACGGGAATCCGCACTATCATCGGCGTAGAGTCGTTTCACGGTCCTGTTCGGGATGGGAAGGGGTGGGACCGACTCGCTATGGTCATCAGGCAAAGAGGGTTGTCACGTTGCTTCGCAACGCGACCAATCTTGGAAGAAGCAGTAATTTTTTGAGTTGTGTGTATCACACACGAGAATCCAACTTGTCGCTTGGATCTTGCTCAGTGCTTGCGCACCTCGCCGATCTACAAGGCAGACTTGTTATAGGATCAAGCCTTACGGGCAATTAGTATCAGTTAGCTGAACGCATTACTGCGCTTACACACCTGACCTATCAACGTCCTGGTCTCGAACGACCCTTCAAGGGGATCTAGTCCCCA
>NZ_PTXM01000034.1:0-65303 GCF_004343765.1 Burkholderia sp. SRS-25 | reverse complement strand
GGGTGCGGGGGCCGCAAAATGACACGCGGGGCGACGGGCGCCCGCCCTGCGCGCGAACCGCCTGGTAGAAGCGCAGGTTGTCGGCCACCGCCGACGCGGGCAACTCCGCGGACAGCAGCTTCTTCGCCGAATCGGTGTTGCCGAGCACGCCGTAAGCGAACGCGAGGTTCTGGCGCGCCTGCCACGGTGCGGACGGCAATCCCGCGACGTCGAGCAGCACGTTCACGCCCTCGCGCGGCCGGTTGCCGAGCACGAGCGACAGCCCGAGGTCGACACGCAGCCCCTGTGCGTCCGGGTGCGCGCGCAGTGCCTCGCGATACACGACCTGCGCATCCGCGTGGCGCCCCTGCAGGTCGAGCACGGTGCCGAGCCCCTCCGCCGCGAGCGGATGGTTCGGCTGCACGGCGAGCAGGTCGCGATAGCGCTGCGCGGCTTCGTCGAGGCGCCGCTGCCGCAACGCGACGCGCGCGAGCCCGAGCTGCGGGCCGAGCTCTGCCGGTGCCTGCCGCTGCGCTTCGTCGTAGAGGATCCGCGCACGCTCCAGGTCGCCCGCGCGGTAGCTGACGTCGCCGAGCCCCAGGCGCGCCGCCAGCGAATCGGGATGCTTCGCGAGCACCTTCTCGTACAGCGTCGACGCGAGATCGACGTTGCCGCCGGCAAGTGCGCTGTCGGCGATGCGCAACTCGGCCTGCGGGTCGTCGCTCTTGTGCGACAGCACCGGCCGCGTCTGGATGCCCGGCGCGCCGCAGCCGGCCAGCACCGGCAGCGCGGCCGCGAGCGCGAACGCGCGTATGACGGATCGTGTCATCTGAACACCTCGAGCAGGCGAATCGCCGCCGGGCCTGCCGCGATCAGGCAGACCGTCGGCAGGATGAACAGCATCATCGGCAGCGTGATCTTCGGCGCAAGCTTCGCGGCCCGTTCCTCGAGCGCGACGATCTGCTCGGTACGCTCGGTGCGCGACAGCGTGCGCAGCGCCTGCGTGATCGGCGTGCCGAACCGCTGCGACTGCGTCAGCGTCGTCGCGAGCGAGCGCGCCGACGTGAAATCGACGCGCAGCGCGAAATGCGCGAGCGTCGCGGACACGTCGCCGCTCAGCGTCAGCTCGTCCGCGCACACGGTCAGCTCGTCGGCGAGCGGCGGGCAGATGCGCGCCAGTTCGTGCGCGACGCGCCGGATCCCCGACGCGAGACTGTTGCCGGCCATCGTGCAGATCACCAGCAGGTCCAGCGCATCGGGAAAGCACGCGGCGATGATGCGCCGCCGCCGCCGGATCATCACGCCGAGCACGTACTCCGGCACGATCACGCCGATCACGAAGGCGGCGATCATCGCCAGCGCGCGGATCACGAAGTATTCGCCGAAGCGTGGAATCAGCGGGCTGAACACGATCGCGCCGCACGCGAACAGCACGCCGCAGCTCAGCTTGATCCCGATCATCACCGACGCCGCGCGGCGCTCGCGAAAGCCCGCGCGCGCCAGTTGCAGGCCGAGCTTCACGCGCTGCATCGGATCGAGCACCGGCAACCGTTCGCCCAGTTGCGCGAGCCGGCGCGTCAGGTCCAGGCGGACGCCGCCCGGCTGCAGCCATCCCGCCATCGGTGCCGGCGGATGCTGCCCGGCAGCCTGCCGCACGCGCACGGCGATCCGCTGACGCGTGCCGCCGCCGGGCGTGGCGAGCGCCACCGCGACACAGCCGAGCAACAACAGCAACTCGAGGCCACGGGCGGCCAGTATCGACATCGTCATCGCGCGGTATCCAGTTTCGAGATCTTGCGGATCACCAGCAGGCCGACGGTCAGCAACCCGGCCGCGATCGTCAGCATCATGTGTCCGGGGTGCGTCGTGAACAGCAGCATCACGTAGTCGCGGTTCACGAGGAACAGCGCGCCGATCATCACGAACGGCACCGCCGAAATGATGTTCGTCGTGATGCGCCCTTCGGCGGTCAGCGCGCGGGTCTTCAGGCGGATGTCACGACGCGTGCGGATGATGCTCGACAGCTCGTCGAGCGTTTCGCCGAGGCTGCCGCCGGTCTCGCGCTGCAGCAGCAGGTAGACGGTGAAGAACGAGAAGTCCGCGATCATCAGCCGGTCCGCCGCCTGCGTCAGCACGTTCTTGAGATCCGCGCCGACGCGCAGGCTGTCGCCCATCGAGCGGAACGTCGCACGCACCGGCTCGGCCGCGCCGTCGCCGACCATGCTGATCGCCTGCGTGACCGGAATGCCCGCGCGCACGGCCCGCACGATCACGTCGATCGCGTCCGGGAACGCTTCGAGAAAACGAATCCGGAAGCGCTCGACCAACGCACGGTAGCTCGCTCGCATCGTGACCAGCGGCAACCCGGCGTAGATCAGCGGACGCAGGAAGCCCGGCGGCCCGATCAGCTTCACCGCGACGATCGCGACGATCGCGCCGGCGATCGTGCTCGCGACGACGATCCTCACGCCGCCCTTGCCGCCGACGGCACGCACGCGCGTCACGCGGCGCTGCAGCCACGCGCGCAGGCGGCCCTGGCGGCGCTGGAGGTTGAACAGCGCGACGCCGGGTGCGGCGGATGCGAGCCCGTCGCGCCCCGCGAGCGACGGCGACAGCCGGCGCATCCGCGCGCGAATCCGCTGTGCCGGTGTGCGGCTCGCGCGATCGAACCACGACGACAGCACGAGCCCGATCGCGAGGATCATCACGAACGCGCCCACCGCGAACAGGTCGGCGGCCCTCATTGCCGGAACACCTCGGCGAGCGCATCCTCGACGCCGTAATACGCGGCGCGCGCCGCGAATCCCGGCCGCAACGGCGAAGCCTCGAATACCCCCTTCACCGAATCGCGCGTCGTGTCGCCTTCCTGGCGGAACGCGAACAGGTCCTGCGTAATCACCACCTCGCCTTCCATCCCGACGATCTCGGTGATCCGCGTGACGCGTCGCACGCCGTCGCGCATCCGCTCGATCTGCACGAACAGGTGCACGGCGCTCGCGATCTGGCGCCGGATCGACAGCAGCTGCAGGTTCGCGTTCGCCATCATGACCATGCTCTCGAGCCGGCTGATCGCATCGCGCGGCGAATTCGCGTGGATCGTCGTCATCGAGCCGTCGTGCCCCGTGTTCATCGCCTGCAGCACGTCGAACGCCTCGGGGCCGCGAATCTCGCCGAGAATGATGCGGTCGGGCCGCATGCGCAGCGCGTTGCGCACGAGATCGCGCTGCGAGATCCCGCCGAGCCCCTCGGTATTCTCCGGCCGCGTCTCGAGGCTCACGACGTGCGGCTGCAGCAACTGCAGCTCGGCCGCATCCTCGATCGTCACGATCCGTTCGTGCTGCTCGATGTGCTGCGACAGCGCGTTGAGCAGCGTCGTCTTGCCCGAGCCGGTGCCGCCCGAGATCACGATGTTCAGCCGGCACGCGCACGCGACCTTGAGCACCTGCAGCATCGGATGCGAGATGTTGCCCTGCTGCGCCATCCGCGCAAGCGTGATGTCGCGCTTCGCGAACTTGCGGATCGAGATCGACGGGCCGCGCATCGCGATCGGCGGCAGCACGACGTTCACGCGGCTGCCGTCGGCGAGCCGCGCATCGACCATCGGGCTGCTCTCGTCGACGCGGCGCCCCACCGCCGCCGCGATCCGCTGCGCGACGCTCGCCACGTGCGCGTCGTCGCGAAACTTCAGCGACGTGAGCTCGAGCCGGCCCGCACGCTCGACATAGACCTGGTCGGGCCCGTTGACGAGGATGTCGGTGACCGAATCGTCGGCGAGCAGCGGCTCGATCGGCCCGACGCCGAACATGTCGTTCAGGATCGCATCGACGATCAGCACCTGCTCGCCGGCCGTGATCTTCAGGCGCTCGCGCTCGACCGTATGCGCGGCCACCTGCTCGATGCCCGTGCGCACTTCGTCGCGCGTCTTCATCAGCGCCGCCGACATGTTCATCGACGCGAATACCGCACTGCGGATCGCGTCGAACTTGCTCGACCGGATCAGCGCCTCGTGGGTGTCGGCCGTCACGGGTGTGCGGCCCGGGGTCGGTGCAGGCGTGTCCGCCGCGGTCGGGGCCGGGGCCGCGGCCGATGGCGCGGCCTCGCGCGCCCCGGCGGGCGTCACGACCTGCGGCTCGGCCGGCGCGGGATCGGCCGGCGGCCGGTTGCGGGTGCCGAACGTCACGTTCCCTTCCTCCACTTGACGAGCCGCGCATACCACGGCTCGGCGACGACCATCGGCTCGCCGGTGATGCCGTTCGCGAGTTGCCGGATCTGGTCCAGGAAGCCGTTCCGCTTCGCGCCTTCGATCGGCTCGCCGAGGTTCTCGGCGACGGCGAGCGCCTGCGGCTCGTGCGGCAGCTCGTGCAGTTGCGCGCCGCCGAACGCCTCCTCGAAATCGACCGGGTCGACGCGGCCGGCGACCGGTGCGAGCGGGTTGTTCAGCACCATCGACAGCAGCCGCTCGCCGGGCAGTTCCCGCACGAAGCGCACGAGCCGCGCGGCTTCGTACGCGGCGTGCACGGAACGGTCGACCACGACATGGACGAGATCGGACGCCACGAGCGCGTCCTCGAGCAGCTTGCCGGCGCCACTGCCGACGTCGAACAGCACGTAGTGGAAACGGTCCTTCAGCATGTCGACCAGGCGCGCGACGGCCTGGTCGCCCAGCGGGACGTCGGCGCCGTAGGCCAGCTCGGCGGACAGGACGTGCAACCGGTCGCCCTTCGTCACGAACATGCGCTCGAACAACGCGTCGTCGGGACGCTGCCCCATGTTCAGCAATTCGATCAGCCCGTTGTTGCTGGACAGCCCGAACATCGAATTCGCGCCCCCGCCATGCAGGTTCAGGTCGACGTAGGCCACCCGGCGGCGCTTCTCGCTCGCCAGGAAGCGCGCGAGGCTCACCGTGATCGTGGTCGCGCCGACGCCGCCGCGTGCGCCGACGAAGCTGACGACCTTGCCGGTGCGCGCCTGCACGACCGATTCCGTCGCGGTCAGCGCACGCCGCATCAACTCGACGGTCAGCGGCTTGACGATGTAGTCCTGCACGCCGATGCCGAGCAGGTTGCGAAACAACCCGACGTCGTTCTGCGTGCCGATCGCGATGACGCGCACCGACGGGTCGCATACGTCGGCGAGCCGCATCAGGTCCGACACCGGCAGCACCGAATCCGACACGTCGATGACGAGCTGGCGCGGCGAACGCTCGTACTGCTGCAGCAGCCGGATCGCATCGTCGCAGGTGCCGAGCTGCAGCTGGGTGCGCGCGATCGCCAGCTCCTGCGTGACGCGGCGTATCACGTCCTCGCTGCCCGAATCGGCGACGACCGCGACGAGATCGGCCGCGCCCGCGGACGCGGCACGCCGGGTGTGCTGACGGTCGAGGAGGTTCATGGGCGGCATCGTGATGGCATCCGGGTCCGGTCAATGGCTGGGCGAGCCGGTCGTCAGCGTCTTGCCTGGCGTCGGCTGCTTCACGCGATCCTCGACGTAGCGGCGCACCGCGTCGGCTGCCGTCTGCGCATCCGTGCCGCCGTACGGCACGGGCGCGACGAGATCCTCGGGCCGCGCGAGCATCGCCGCGAGGTTCGAATAGGTCGCGCAGCCGAACGGCACGCCGGGCCGCGCGAACCCCGCGTCGACGAGATGCGACGGCTGCATCAGCTTCGCGCAATCGGGCGCCACCGCGTGCGCGCCGTCGAAGCCGATCGACCGCGCATCGGGCAGGTTGACCGGCGGCGGCGCCGACAGGCAGCCCGCACACACCAGCGGCAGCAGTGCGGCAACGGTCGATCGGGTTCGCATGCGTGCTCCTCCGGTTCAGTAGACGAAGCCCGCGGCGCCGACGAGGCGCGGCGTGTCACCCGACAGCAGGTCGAGCCCGAGGTTGCGCTGCACCGCGAACTCGAGGTCGCTGCTCGGCCGCGCGACGGTGTCGATCGCCTGCTCGAGCTGGCCGGGCCCGGTCGGCTGCACGATGTACGGCGTGACGATCACGACCACCTCGGTCTTGTTGTCCTGGAAGTTCTTCGACGAAAACAGCCGGCCGATGATCGGCAGCCGGCCGAGCCCCGGAATCTGCGACACGGTGTCGGCCGTCTGGCTCTGCAGCAGCCCGCCGATCGCGAAGCTCTGCCCGCTCGACAACTCGACCGTCGTGTCGACGCGCCGCACCGTGAGCCCCGGCACCTTGACGCCGCCGGTCGTCACGCTGTTGTTCGCATCGACCTCGCTCACTTCCGGCCGCACCTTCAGGCTGATCCGGTTGTCGGCGAGCACGGTCGGCGTGAAGTCGAGCGACACGCCGAACGGCTTGAACTCGACCGTGATCGCGCCGGTCGACGAGCCGGCCTGCGCGACGGGGATCGGAATCTCGCCGCCCGCGAGGAAGCTCGCGGTCTCGCCGGACATCGCGGTGAGGTTCGGCTCGGCGAGCATCGTGATCAAGCCCTCCTGGTCGAGTGCGTCGAGCACCACGTCGATCGACCAGCGCCCCGCGCGGAATCCGCCGAGCACCGAGTAGGCGCCCGTCGGCGACAGGTTGAACAGGCCGTTCGTCGGATCGAACAGCGTGCGCCCGTTGAACAGCCCGCCGACGAAGTTGCCGGCGGCGCCCAGCGAGCTCCAGTTGATGCCGAGCTGCTGCGTGATGTTGCGGCTCACCTCGGTCACCCGCACGCGCAGGTTCACCTGGATCGGGCGCGACAGCGTGAGCCGGTTCACGATCTTTTCCTTGTCGTGCAGGTACGGCGTGAGCGACTGCATCACGGCGTCCGCGTCGGCCGCGCTCGGCACCTTGCCCGACACCATCAGCGAGCCCGGCGCGCCGGACACCGACAGCTTCAGCTGCGGAAAGCGGCTGTCGAGCACGCCCTGCAGCGACGCCGTGTCGACCTGCACGATCACCGTCTTGCGCAGGATCGGGCGATGGTTCGCGCCGAGCGCGATCAGCGTGGTCGTGCCCGCCTTCTTGCCGAACACGAACACGGTGCGCGGGGACGGCACCTGGATGTCCGCGATGGCGGGATCGGCGACGAACATCGCGGTCGCGGGTTCGGGCAGCGACAGCATTTCCCCCTTGCCGGTCGCGATCGACAGCGCCGTGCCCGCGTCCGGCGCGCGTGCGACCTGCGCCAACGCGCTCCCGGACGCGACCATGCAGGCCAGGCCCCCGACAGCGATCCAACGAACCATGCGCACCATGCGTGTTCCCGTCAAATGCCGGCCGCCCGGCGGCCGGCCCGAATCGTCAATCCGTCACTGCGCCGCCACGGCCGGCGGCGGCGCAGTCGCCTGGGCCGCGACATTGGCGCCGCCCGTCGTCGTGGGCACCGCGGGCATCGCCGGCCAGGCCGGCAACCCGGCCGGCAGCGGCGGCAGGCCCGGCGTGCCGGTGCCGCCGCCACGCGATCCGTCGTCGACCGACGAACCGCGATAGATCACGACCGCGTTGCTCCGCCACGCCGGCCGCGCGCCCGACTCCGGCCCGGCGGACGGTTCACGTGCGGCCTCGCGGGCCGCGCGCGACACGTCGCCGGCCCACACGGGCTGCGTATCGGGCTCCTGCGCGTCGCCGCCTGCCGGCTGCCGCCGGTCGCTCGTCGCGAAACTGCGCAGCGCGAGCGACAGCGAGCCGAGGCGTGTTGCCACCAGCACGACCTGCGCCGTGCGCGGCGCGACCTCGAGCGTGACCGTGCGGGCGCGAGCCGTCGCGTCCGGCGCGCTCGCGGGCGCCTTCGCGCGCTGGAATTCGGAGCCGACCGCGAGCACGCGCGCACGCCGCACCACGGTCTCCGCCTCGAACGTGCCGGGCGACGTCGCCGAGCCGCCGATCTGCTGCGTCAGCAGCACGTCGACGAAGTCGCCCGGCTGGATCAGCCCCGCGTTGCCCGACACGTCGTCGACCGGCACCGAGATCGCGCGCATGCCGGGCTGCAGCGCAGCCGCCAGAAAATCCGGCGCGCCGGCCGGTATCACGTTCTCGACGCGAATCGGTGCGCCGGCGCCGACGGGGTAGCGCAGCAGCGCGCCCTTCAGGTCCGCGCCCGGCTGCGACTCGACGAACGCGCCAGCCGGCACCTGCGCGCGCGGCATGCGCTTCCATGCGAGATCGTTGTCGCGCAGCAACAGCCCTTCCGGCAGGTCGGCGGCGGCGACCCGCACGCGCGCCTGATCCGTTTCGGCGGGCACCGACGGCGTCGACGCCGCGACGTACAGCTCGCGCAGGATGAACGCACCGATGCCGGCGGCAACGACGAGCACGGCCAGTCTCAGCGGTTTGGGCATGGCGGCGTGCGTCCCCCCGGCTAGGTAAGTGAAACCGTGTGTGGAAACGACGCCCAGACGGCCAGCGTGCCGCCGAGCGCGAGCGCAACGCCGTACGGCACGCCGCGCGCGGCGACCGCGCGAACCGGCGCGGCGCGCCACGGCCGCGACGCCAGCAACGCGACGCCGCACAAGGCACCGCCCGCGCCGACGCCTGTCAGCACCGGAAACGCCAGTGCCGGGCCGGCCCACAGGAATACCGCCGCCGCCAGCTTCACGTCGCCCCCGCCGATCCAGCCCGCGTGGCGCATGCCGCCGAACAGCAGCAGCATTGCCGCACCGGTCGCGACATGGCCTGCCAGCGGCGCGAACCCGTCGCGCGCGAGCGCGGCCGCGACGAAATACAGCGCCGCGAACGCGAGCACCGCGCGATTGGACAGGCGCCGGTCGCGCATATCCTGCGCGGCGAGCGAGGCCAGCAGGACCGTGGCCACCGACTGCACGAGCGTGAGCATGGGAGAGCCGTCCGTCGACACGCACCGGCCGGATACGTTCTACCGCTGCAGATCCCGGTGTTCGTCGGTGGCGCGCGGGTTCAGGGGATCAGATCAGGCTCGTCACCTTGTTGATCAGCGTCGTGAACACGCTCGGCAAGCCGCCGCTGGTGCTGCTGAGGATCACGCCGACCGCCGCGAGCGCGACCACGACGATGCCGGCGAGCACGGCGTATTCGAGCGAGCTGACGCCACGTTCGTCACGCAGCAGGGACTTGACGTATTGCAGCATGGCAACCTCCGTGTAACGGGGCCGGTGACCGACCGTTGAACGCAAAGATGCTCCGTTGCTCCGGTGGTTGCGCAGGACGTCCGCCCATTGCGACGCATGCGCGCGCCCCTGGCACGAGGCCGCCCGCATTCCCCCGGAATCCTCTCGATTACTGCAACACGCGGCGTGCAACGACAGCTTCGATCGTTGCGTGCCTGCATCCGTGGTGCGGTCTTCCCGCACGACGCAACCGCGCTGATTCGTCTAGGGTATAGACAATTTTTCAGGCGAATTCAAATTATTAGGCGTCGGAATGCATTTATGGATTTCATCCTGCAACGATGAAATCCATGCTGAACATTTCCGGTCATTTTTTCTCGCGCGACAGCGAATGGTTCGCCTGTCGGAACGAGCATGCCGACTGTTGCAGCGCGCGAATTGCCGCCCCGGGTTCCACTCGATTTATCGGCATGCCCGGCCGATCCGCATGCGTGCGTCGCGCCCCGCCCGGGCTGCCGTCCCGGCGTGCATGACGGACTCGCATCACCTGCCCGCGGCTACCTGCCCCCGTTTTTCCGCACCGATTCGGCGAATGAATCTCGCGCGAATCCGCGTGCATTCGTCTTCATCGCGACTTTCGAATCGGCAATTTCATGATTTTGCTTCCGGGTTAAATCGACTGGATTGGAATCCTGATTGAATGTCGGATGCATGTGAATGCCGTTCTCATCCGGATGGAACGAATCGTCAGGCGCACCAACCCGGAAAACGACGATAAGCATAGTTCAAATCGTTTCTTGTCCGGCCCCGGCACGTCATCGAGAATGCGCCGACAGGCCAAGGCCCGGCCTCTTCCCCACAACGTTCCGGACCCATCGATTCATGCTTCCATTGCGCCTGCTTCGCTCGCTGCTGATCGCGTCCCTCATTGCGTTGCCGGCCGCCGCCGCGCACGCCGACAAGCCCGCCACCATCCGCATCGGCGTCGCCCAGCAAGGCGCCGGCGATCCGCCGACGTTCGGCGGGTCGAGTGCGGCCACCGCACAGTTGCAGCAGCTGGTCGAAAAGGAGTTCGCGGCCGACGGCATCAAGGTGGAGTGGCTGTTCTTCAAGGGCGCGGGGCCGGCCGTCAACGAGGCGATCGCCAACAAGGCGCTCGACTTCGCGTACCAGGGCGACCTGCCCGCCGTGCTCGCCCGGGCGAACGGGATCAAGACGCGCCTGCTGCTCGCCGCGAGCGTGCGCTCGGGCGTCAAGATCGCGGTGCCGCCCGACTCCCCGATCCGCTCGATCAAGGACCTGAAGGACCGCCGCGTGTCGATCTTCCGCGGCACGAACTTGCAGCTCGTCGCCGACAACGCGCTCGCGAAGAACGGCCTCGGCGAACGCGACCTGCGCGTGATCAATCTCGACGCCGCGAGCTCGCTCGCCGCGCTCGCGTCGAAGGGCATCGATGCGTCGGTGGGCGACTACCAGCTGTACAAGCTGCGCGACGCGGGGCTCGCGAAGATCATCTACGAATCGCAGAACGACGGCCCGCAGCTCACGCGCCAGACCCACCTGCTCGTGCTCGACGATTTCGAGCGCGCGCATCCGGACATCGTGCAGCGCGTCGTCACCGCACTCGTGAAGGGCGCGCGCTGGTCGTCCGACGAAGCGAACCGCGACGCGCTGTTCAAGCTATGGGCGAAAAGCGGCGTGCCGGTGTCGTCGTGGCAGGCCGACTATGCGAACCAGCGGCTGAAGGATCGCCTGTCGCCGCTGATCGATCCGTTCTTCGTCGCGCGCTACAAGTCCGTCGCGCAGGATGCGCTGGCGCTGAAGCTGATCCGCCAGCCGGTCGACGTCGACGGCTGGTTCGAGCCGAAGTATCTCGACAATGCGCTGCGCACGCTGAAACTCGAAAGCTACTGGCCACGCTACGACGCGGCCGGCAAGCCGCTTTCCTGACCCGGACCTGCCCCGATGAGCGACACCGCGTTTTCCCTTCCGTCATCCGAACGCGACGCGCTCGCCGCGCCGCCGCACCGTGCGCCGGCCGTGAAGCGGTGGTCGTGGCGGCTCGCGCCGTGGCTGCTGCCCGCGCTGCTGTTCGCGCTGTGGAGCATCGGCAGCGCGCGCGGCTGGATCGCGCCGCAGATCCTGCCGCCGCCCGAGCGCGTGTTCGATGCACTCGAGGATCTCGCGACGAGCGGCGATCTCGTGCGCCACACGCTGGTCAGCCTGCAGCGCGTGCTGGTCGGCTTCGCCGCCGGCACGCTGCTCGGCTTCGCGACCGGCGTCGCGCTCGGCCTGTCGCGCACGCTGGAAGCCTACGTGCTGCCGAGCTTCAATGCGATCGTGCAGATTCCGGTGCTCGGCTGGCTGCCGTTCCTGCTGCTGCTCGTCGGTGTCGGCGAGCCGCTCAAGTACCTGCTGATCGCGCATGCGGCGCTCGTCCCCGTCACGCTGAGCACGTTGCAAGGGTTTCGCCAGACGCCGCCCGCGCTCGACGAAGTCGCGCGCGTATTCGGCTACACGCGCCGGCAACGCATCGTGCACGTCGTGCTGCCCGCCGCGATCCCGACGCTCGCGACCGGCGTGCGGCTCGCGTTCACGAAGTCGTGGCTCGCGCTCGTCGTCGTCGAGCTCGTCGCATCGTCCGAAGGGCTCGGCTACCTGATCGTGTACGGGCGGCAACTGTTCCAGCTCGATCTCGTGATGGCCGCCGTGATCGTCGTCGGCGCGGTCGGCCTGCTGATCAACCGGCTGCTCGATGCGCTCGAAGCACGCTTGCGCCGCGGCGTGCCGTCCGCGTTCCGCGGCTGATCCGCCGCCGCTGCCCGCGCCCCCGAAGGAGTCCCGCCGTTGACGTATCCTGCTGCCGCACCTGACACCACCCCGCCTGCCACCACGGCCGCCCGCCGCCTGCGCGCACCCGACTGGCGCGGCTTCGTGCTGCCGCTCGTCGCGTTCGCGCTGTGGTGGGCGATCGCTTCCGCGCACCTCGTGAGCAGCGGGCTGCTCGTCGGCCCCGCCGACGTGCTGCGCACCGCCTGGGCGCAAGCCACGAGCGGCGCACTCGGCCGCGCGCTGTCCGCGTCGCTCGCACGTGAAGCCTGCGGCTTCGTGCTCGGCGCGACGGGCGGGCTGCTGCTCGGCGCCGTGCTCGGGCTGTCGCGCGTCGCGGCGCGCATGGTCGGCCCGAGCTTCGACACGTTCAAGCAGATCTCGCTGTTCGCATGGATTCCGCTGATTTCCGTGTGGTTCGGCCTCGGCGACGTCGCCAAAGTCGTGTTCCTGTCGCTCGCCGCGCTGCTGCCCGTTGCCGCGCACACCTGCGACGGCATTCACGCGGTGCCGCGCGCGTATGTCGACGTCGCCCGCGCGCTGCGCTACTCGCGGCTCCAGCTCGTGCGCTACGTGATCCTGCCGGCCGCGCTGCCGTCGATCTTCACCGGGCTGTATCTCGGCCTGATCTATTCGTGGCTCGCGACGCTCGGCGCCGAATACCTGCTGGTCGCCGGCAGCGGGATCGGCAACACGCTGATCGACGGCAGCGAACAGTTCCGGATGGATCTCGTGCTGTTCGGGATCATCGTCGTCGGCGTGACCGGCTGGGCGCTGAACGCGATCGCGCGCGCGATCGAGCGCAAGGTGCTGGCCCGGCGCGGCGACCTGGCGCGCTGATCGCCTGATGCTTCCTCGTCCCCTTTTCCTCGCACCGCCATGACGACTCTCGCCTCCGATTCGATCGACATCCTCCATGTGAGCAAGCACTACGCGCAACGCGGCGCGGCGCTCGCCGTACTCGACGACGTGTCGCTGCACGTGCGCGCCGGTGAATTCGTCACGATCGTCGGCTCGAGCGGTTGCGGCAAGTCGACGCTGTTGCGGCTGATCGCCGGGCTCGATACCGATTACGCGGGCGAGATCCGGGCCGGTGCCGAACGCGTGCGCGACACGTCGCTGCAGCGCGGGATCGTGTTCCAGGATCACCGGCTGTTCCCGTGGCTCACCGTCGCGCAGAACATCGAGGCCGCGCTGCGCAACGCGCCGCTCGACGCGGCCGCGAAGCGGCGCGCGGTTGCCGATCACATCGCGCTCGTCGGGCTGAACGGCTTCGAGCACGCGTATCCGAACCAGCTGTCGGGCGGAATGGCGCAGCGCGTCGCGATCGCGCGCGGCCTCGTGAACCGCCCGCGCGTGCTGCTGCTCGACGAGCCGTTCGGCGCGCTCGACGCGCAGACGCGCGCGCGGATGCAGAACGAACTGCTGCGCATCTGGGAACAGGAGCGCATCACGATGATCCTCGTCACGCACGACGTCGACGAAGCCGTGTATCTCGGCGACCGCGTCGTGACGATGGCGCCGCGCCCGGGCCGTATCGAACGCATCGTCGATGTCGCGTTGCCGCGCCCGCGCCGGCGCGATTCGCCGGCATTCGCGCGATTGCGCGACACCGTGCTCGCCGATTTCGACGACCACGAACCACCGGGCGACGACCGCCCGGGCGGCCAGCGCATCGACACGCCGCGCCCGCACCGGATCGGCGAATGGCGGCTGGCGTGGTAGCGCGCACGACGCGCCACATTGCTCAGCATGACGATGCATATCGATCATCGCTGCGCCCACGCTAAGGTTGTGACGATTCATCGGTTCCGATTGCGCGCGGTCCCTGCTTGAATGGAGACTCGACCGATCCGACTCCAGGAGACTCCCGATGTCCGAAGTCCAGCACGCCGCTCACCCGTCTTCGCATGCTTCGCACGCCGCGCCGCGCACGGCCGCCACGCCGCTCCAGCTTCGCCAGGTCGCCGGCCGGATCGGCGCCGAAATCGCCGGCGTGCGGCTGTCGGGCACGCTCGATGACGCGACGTTCGACGCGATCCACGCCGCGCTGCTGCGCCACAAGGTGCTGTTCTTCCGTGGCCAGCAACATCTCGACGACACCGCGCAGGAAGCGTTCGCACGCCGCTTCGGCAAGACCGTCGCGCACCCGACCGTGCCGTCCGTCGACGGCAGCGCGCACCTGCTCGAACTCGATTCCGCGCACGGCGCGCGCGCCAATTCGTGGCACACCGACGTGACCTTCGTCGATGCGTACCCGAAGATCTCGATCCTGCGTGCCGTCGTGATTCCGCCGTTCGGCGGCGACACCGTGTGGGCCAACACGGCCGCCGCGTACACCAACCTGCCCGACCCGCTGCGTGCGCTCGCCGACACACTGTGGGCACTGCATACCAACGCGTACGACTACGCGTCGACGCACGTGCATGCCGACGATACGCAACTGAAGCGCTACCGCGAAGTATTCACGTCGACCGTCTACGAAACCGAGCACCCGGTCGTGCGCGTCCATCCGGAAACCGGCGAACGCACGCTCGTGCTCGGGCATTTCGTGCAGCGGCTCAAGGGGCTGTCGGCGCAGGATTCCGCGCACCTGCTGCAGGTGTTCCATGAACACGTCACGCGGCTCGAGAACACCGTGCGCTGGAACTGGCAGGAAGGCGACGTGGCGATCTGGGACAACCGCGCAACGCAGCACTATGCGATCAACGACTACGGCGATGCGCGCCGCGTCGTGCGCCGCGCCACCGTGCACGGCGACGTGCCGGTCGGCATCGACGGCCGCCGGAGCGTCGTGCTGAAGGGGCCGGGGGCGACGCTGCAATGACGCCCGCGTCGCGCGGCGGCGGCGCTCCATGCGCGCCGCCGCGCCTGCCCCGCTTTCCGCTACCGGACACCGACCATGCACTTCCCGCCTCCGGACCGACGCGCACCCGCGCAACGATGTCGGCCCTCCGCCCCCTCCACTTCCGCCAGGAGCGTCACATGAGCGCCCTACTCGAACCCGCCGCCCAGCCGGTCGACGTGATTCCGCTGTCCGCCCATATCGGCGCGGAAATCCGCGGCGTCGACCTCACGCAACCGTTGACCACGCCGCAGATCTCGTCGATCCGCGCCGCGCTGCTGAAATGGCGCGTCATCTTCTTCCGCGAACAATTCCTCACGCACGAGCAGCACGTCGCGTTCTCCGCGCAGTTCGGCGAACCGACGGTCGGCCACCCGGTATTCGGGCACGTCGACGGGCATCCGGCCGTCTACTCGATCGCGAAGCATCGCAAGGCAACGCGCTTCGAAGGCGAACCGGTGCGCCGCCCGTGGACCGGCTGGCACACCGACGTGACGGCCGCCGTGAACCCGCCGTGGGCGTCGATCCTGCGCGGCGTGACGATCCCGCCGTACGGCGGCGACACGCACTGGACGAACCTCGTGCGGGCGTACGACACGCTGTCCGCGCCGCTGCGCGGCTTCGTCGACGGCCTGCGCGGCATTCACCGCTTCACGCCGCCGGCCGGCGCGCGCGCCACCGGCGCGTTCGACGACGCGGTCGAACGCCGCCCGCTCGTCACCGAGCATCCGCTCGTGCGCGTGCATCCGGAGACCGGCGAACGCGCGCTGTACGTGAGCCCGAGCTTCCTGAAATCGATCGTCGGGCTGACGCCGCGCGAGAGCCAGGCGCTGCTCGAACTGCTGTGGGAACACGTGACGCGGCCGGATTTCACGATCCGCTTCAAGTGGGAACCGCGCAGCATCGCGTTCTGGGACAACCGCGCGACCGCCCACCTCGCGCCCGTCGACATCTTCGATCTCGACTTCGATCGCCAGCTGTATCGCACGACGCTCATCGGCGACGTGCCGGTCGGCCCCGACGGCCGGCCGTCGGTCGCGCTCGAAGGCTCGCCGGTCGAAGCCGCGGCGGCGGTCGCGCTCAACTGAACCGAATCGCTCTGCCGGTAGCCGGCGCGCACCGCATCGCGCCGGCCTTTCCCTTCATCGCACCGCGCGGACGAAAACACTTGTCCGCGCGGCCCGCCCGTCAATCCAGCCAGACCCCGTCGAAGCGATGCCCGCCGAGCGGCGAGAACGTCAGCCCGTGCACGCGCCTGGACACCGGCAGCGACACGATCGACGTCGCGATCGGCGTGAACGGCACCTGGTCCTTGAACACGACCTGCGCCTGCTCGTACAGCACCGTGCGCTTCGCGACATCCCCATTGGAACGCGCCGCGTCCACCAGCTTCTCGAAATCCTGGTTGCACCACTTCGCGAGATTGCTGCCGTGCACCGCGTCGCAACCGAGCAGCGTGCCGAGCCAGTTGTCGGGGTCGCCGTTGTCGCCCGACCAGCCGTACAGGATCGCGTCGTGCTGCCCGTCGTGCTTCGCGCGGCGGTTGTATTCGCCCCATTCATAGCTGACGATCTTCGCGCGCACGCCGATCTTCGCCCAGTCCTGCTGGATCAGCTGCGCCATCAACTGCGCGTTCGGGTTGTACGGGCGTTGCACCGGCATCGCCCACAGCGTCAGGTCGAAGCCGTTCGGAAAACCGGCCTGCGCGAGCAGCGCCTTCGCGGCCGCCGGGTCGCGCGGCGCATCCTTCAGCCGCGGGTTGTACGACCATTGCGCGGGCGGCATCGGGTTCGTCGCGATCTTCGCGTCGCCGTTGAACACGGTCTTCACGATCGCCGACTTGTCGATCGCGATGTCGAGCGCGCGCCGCACGTCGACGCGATCGAGCGGCGCATGCTGCGTGTTGTACGCGACGAAGCCGACGTTGAAACCCATCCCCGAGAACAACGTCAGCTTCGGGTCGCGCCGCACCGTGTCGAGATCGGCCGGCCGCGGGAACGCCGATACCTGGCACTCGCCGGCCACCAGCTTCTGCAGGCGCGCGGCCGGATCGGGCGTGATCGCGAACACGAGGCGCGAAAGCTTCACGTCGTCCGGTTTCCAGTAGTCGGGATTCGCGTCGTAGCGGATCAGCGCGTCCTTCTGGTACGTGCGCAGCAGGAACGGCCCCGTGCCGACCGGGAACTGGTTGATGTCGGCCTCGCGATGGCGCGCCGCGAGCTGCGACGCATACTCGGCCGACAGGACCGACGCGAACGCCATCGCGAGATTGCGCACGAACACGACGTCGGGGGTCTTCAGCACGAAGCGCACCGTGTAGTCGTCGACCTTGTCGATGCGCTCGATGTTGCGGTCGAAGCCGAGGTCACTGAAATACGGGAAGCTGACCGGATAGGCCTTGCGGAACGGATCGTCGGGATCGAGCATCCGGCGGAACGTGAAGACGACGTCGTCGGCCTGGAACGGCCGCGTCGGCTTGAACCACGCGGTGGTCTGGAATTTCACGTCGCGCCGCAGGTGGAACGTGATCGTGCGCTGGTCGGGCGACACGTCCCAGCTCGTCGCGAGCGCCGGCTCGAGATCGAGCGTGCCGCGCTTGAACTGCACGAGCCCGTTGTAGACCGGGTACGTGCTCGCATCGAAATCGGTGCTCGTCGTATGCTGGCCCGGATCGAAGCCGGCCGGGCTGCCTTCGGTGCAATACACGAGCGTCTTGCCGGACGGCGCGGCGAGCGCCTGCGTGGCCGCGCCGGCGAGCAGCAGCGACGCCGCGATGCAGCGCAGGGCTGCGGCGGCATGGGGTGTGCCACGCGCACGGCGCGCAGCTGACGAAACGAAAGCGTTCTTCATGGTGACGGAGACAGGAAAGAGCTGTCATGCAAATGACGACGGCCGATCTTCGCGCGCCTCCCGGCGATCGCTTACCAATTAATTTCGCGTTGCTTATCGTCGTGGCTGCAACCCGCTGCCCGTGCATGAAAACGTCCACGCGAGCGCCGGGCGGCCGTTTCGCGCCGCCGTCTTCCGGCCCCCTGCAGACTCGCCCGAAATGGCGCATCGTATCGGCTGGCCAACGCCGGCACGGGCGCGCCGGGATTCGCCCGGCGCCGCCGCGCCACCGATTCCAGGAGGACACACGATGCCTGTCAGCTCCGAAACGTCTGCTCGCCCGGTGAAGACGCCGGGCCCCGATCACCCGATCACGGTCGAACTGCACCCGCGGCGCGTCGTGGTCAAGGCGGCCGGCAGGGTCGTCGCGGATACGCGCCGCGCGCTGGCGCTGCGTGAAGCCGCCTACCCGGCGGTGCTCTACATCCCGCGCGAGGACGCCGACCTGACACTGCTGCAGCGCACCAATCACGCGACGTACTGTCCGTACAAGGGCGACGCCGCCTACTACTCGATACCGGTCGGCGGCGAGCGCGCGGTCAATGCCGTCTGGACCTACGAGGCGCCGTATCCGGCCGTCGATGCGATCCGCGGGCACCTCGCGTTCTATCCGGATCGCGTCGATTCGATCGAGGAAATCCCGGCCGGCTCCGATTGAGGGTCGCGGCAGTCGTTCATCGAATGGCGGACGGTTGCGCGTGCGCGTGCGCGTGTGCGTGTGCGGATTTGCCGACGCGGGCCGCCGTGCCGGCGGGTTCCCGTGCCGATCACCGGCCCGAACGAGGCCGCCTGGCCCGCCGCTGATTTGCATATGCGGATTCGTTGGTTGGCCGCCGGCCTGCACGGCCGTATCGTCCTGAATCCGGCGCGGGCCGGCCCGTGGCGCGCGTCGCCCGCATCGGGGCCGCCGTGCGCCGGCCGCGCCGCCTTTCGCGCGCGGCCCGTGAACCCGCACGCAGGACACCTCGATGAACGACACACCGCACGCAGACGTTGAACCGACACCGGCGAACCCGCATCGCCGCCAGTGGCTGCAAGGCGCGGCCGCCGGGCTGGCCGGGCTCGCGCTCGGCCCGCTCGCGGGCCTGCCGGCTCATGCGCAAGACAGCGGCACGCGGCTGCGCGTCGGCTTCCAGAAATACGGCAACTTCGTCGTGCTCAAGGCGCGCGGCACGCTGGAGAAGCGGCTCGCGAGCCAGGGCGTCACCGTGCAGTGGCTCGAATTCCCGGCCGGCCCGCAATTGCTCGAGGGCCTGAACGCCGGCGCGATCGACGTCGGCACGGTCGGCGAGACGCCACCGATCTTCGCGCAGGCGGGCGGCGTCGATTTCGTCTACATCGGCAACGAACCGCCCGCGCCGCAGGGCGAGGCGATCGTCGTGCTGCCCGATTCGCCGATCCGCAACGTCGCGCAGCTGCGCGGCAAGAAGGTCGCGTTCAACAAGGGTTCGAACGTCCATTACCTGCTCGTGAAGGCGCTCGAACATGCGGGGCTCACGTATGCCGACATCCAGCCGATCTACCTGACGCCCGCCGACGCACGCGCCGCTTTCGTGCAGCGCAACGTCGATGCGTGGGTGATCTGGGATCCGTACCTGGCCGCCGCCGAGCGGCAGATCGGCGCGCGCGTGATCGCGAACGGCGAAGGGCTCGTGCGCAATACGCAGTACTACCTCGCGGCGCGCAAATACGCGGCCGCTCATCCGCAGGTGGTGCGCGCGCTGCTCGACGAAGTCGACGCGGTCGACCGCTGGGCGCGCGACCATGTGCCCGAAGTCGCCACGCAACTGTCGCCGCTCGTCGGCCTCGACGCGCCGACGCTCGAAGTCGCACTCAAGCGTGCCGGCTACGGCGTGCAGCCGATCAGCGACGCGACGCTCGCGTATCAGCAGAACATCGCGGACGCATTCAGCGCGCTGAAGCTGATTCCGGGCAAGCTGTCGGTCGCGAGCGCACGCTGACGCATCGCGGCCCACGCACGGCGGCGCGGTGGTACGCGTGAATCAGCGTGCGGGGGCGGCACCGATGCGCCGCCACTCGTCGTAGTCGGTGACGAGACCCACTTCGTCGACCGCGATATCGGCCGCATACGTGCCGCTTTCGTAGCGGTACACGTGCTCCGCCGTACGCGTATAGCGCTGCTCGCCGCGCACGAACGCGAAATCCGGAAAGCGCAGCCACGCGGTGTGGATCACGGCCGCCTCGCCGACGGCCAGCCCGAGCCGCCGGATCGGCAGCGTATTCGTCGACGGGCTGAAACCGAGATCGAGGTCGGTGGCGCCCGCGAGCGCGGGGACGTCGACGCCGTCGATCGTCCATCGCCCTGCGTCACAGCGGATATCCCACTGTCGCGGCGGCTGCGTGCCGCCCCACTGCGTGATGCGTGCCGAGCGCGTGAGCCAGTCCGTGCCGCATGCGATCGCGTAATCGATGCGAAACGGCGTGCCGTCGATCGCACCCGACACCGATCCCGACAGGTCGACTCCCGTTCGCGACTCGCCGAGCCGGCACCATTCGGCCGCTTGCCACGTCTGCACGACCTGCCATGCGACGCAGTGCGTGCGCACCGCTTCATCCTGTTGCGTCATGTCATCGTCTCCGGTCGAGCGCACGGAAGCCGATTGTCACCCATCGCACCGGCGAACACACTCGGCTTCGCCAACCGATGGTCAGTATCGGTTCGTCGCGCACCTTCCGGCAACGTTGCTTTGGTACCATCCGTCGATCGACATCAACCCGAACCGGACAAGGGGCGCGACTTCATGGATTTGCTGGCGACGATGCGCATCTACGTGAGGGTCGTCGAGCGCGGCACGATGTCCGGCGCGGCGCGCGATCTGGACATGGGCCAGCCGGCCGTCAGCGAGCGCATCGAGCGACTCGAGAAGCATCTCGGCACACGGCTCCTGTTGCGCAGCGCGCGCACCCTCACGTGCACCGAGGAAGGCCGGATCTTCTACGAACGCAGCAAGGCGCTGCTCGAAGCGGCGGACGAAGCGGTCGCGTCGGTGTCGAAAACGGAAAACGCGCTCGACGGCACGATCCGGCTCGCGGCGCCGCAATGCGTCGGCGAGGTCGTGCTGCCGGGTGTGCTGATGCATGTCCGCACCGCGTATCCGAACCTGCACATCGATCTGGTCCTGAACGACGACATCGTCGATCCGGTCACGGAAGGCGTCGACATCTCGATCCGCGTCGGGCAACTCGGCGACGGCGGGTTCGTCGCGCATCCGGTCGGCACGGTCGGCCGCCGGCTCGTTGCCGCGCCGTCGTATCTCGAGCGGCACGGCCCGATCGACACGACGGCCGATCTCGCGAACCACCCGTTCATCCGAGTGAAGGGCGTCTTCGCGAGCGAACGGCTGCCGCTGCAGCGCGACGGCGACGCGCTCGACTACGCGCGCATCCGCACGATCATGACGACGAGCCACTGGCGCCCGATGTTCGACACGATCGTGGCCGGCGGCGGCATCGGCGTGGTCCAGCAGCCTGCCTGCGCCGACGCGCTCGCGGCCGGCACGCTCGTCGAGCTGCTGCCGCGGTACGTGATTCCCGATTTCGCGCTCAACGTGCTCGTGCACGCGCAGCGGCCGCTGCCGCCGCGCGTGCGGGCCGTCGTCGACCTGCTGAAGCACGACCTCCCGCCGCTGCTGGCCCGCCCTGCCCGATGACGGCGGCGCTTGCCGCCTCCGTCACGCCTGCAGCGACTTCCCCGGCTCCTTCACGTGGGCGTCGACTTCCATCTGGTAGAAGCGCGCGCTGACGAAGCCGAACAGCGTCCAGCCCAGGAACACGCACAGGCCGCCGAGCATCAGCGCCTGCTCGCCCGAGCTGAACAGCGCATAGAAGCTGTACGCGGTGGCCACCATCGCGATCACGTTCGTCAGCAGCGCCTTCGCGGGCGGCACCTTCGCGACCTTCTGGATCGTGATCAGCGCGGCCATCGACATCACGTACGGCACGAGGTTCGTGACGACCGCGAGATCGACGATCTTCTGGAACTGGCTGCTCAGCTCGGGGCTGATCGTCATCAGCGCCAGCGCGACCTGCGCGACCAGCAGGATCACCATCCCGACGATCGGCGTGCCGGTGCGCGTCGCACGCGCGAACACCGGCAGGAAGTAGCCGACGTCCGCCGAGCTCTTGAACACCTGCGCGACCGTGAACTGCCAGCCGAGCAGCGAGCCGATGCAGGCGATCACCATCAGCGCGGTGACGATCGTGCCGACCGTCGGCGTGAACATCGTCGCGAACGCGATGCCGAACGGCGCATTCGATTTCGCGAGGATCGCATTGGGCACGATCCCCGCGATCACGTTGGTCGACACGATGTAGAAGATCGCCGACGCGATCGTGCCGCCGAGCACCGCGATCGGCACGTTGCGCTCCGGATTCTCGACCGCGTCCGAGTTCGCGCACGCCGATTCGAGCCCGAGGAACGCCCATAGCGTCACCGCGATCGAGCTGCCGACGGCCGGCCCGAACGGCAGGTGGTCAGGATTCCATGCGGCGCCCCAGGTCGCGCCGCTGAACCAGAACCAGCCGATCAGCGACACGATGACGACCGGAATGATCACGCCCCACACCGTCACCGCGCCGATCCGGCCGGTGATGCGCGAGCCGCCGAAGTTCGCCACCGTCGTGAGCACGAGCAGGAAGATCGTCCACAGGCCGGTCTGCAGCGGCGACAGCGTCGCGTCGAACAGCACCGTGCCGTAGCCGACCGCCGTGACGCCGATCGCGACGTTCGCGATCACGAGCGACAGCCCGTACGTGTAGTTCGCCATGTAGTTGCCGGCCTTGCCGAACGCGTATTCCGCGTAGCCGCCCATTCCGCCCGGCTTGCGGCTCAGCATCCCGCAGCGCGCGAATGCATAGGCCAGCGCGAGCGAGCCGCCGGCCGTGACGATCCACGACAGCAGCGAGATCGTGCCGACCTGCGCGAGCTTCGACGGCAGCAGGATGATGCCGGAGCCCATCATGTTGACCGCGGTGAGGATGGTCAGCTGCCAGACGTTCATCCGGTTCTTCGGCGCGGCCGCGGTGGCCGCGTCGGACATGCGCGCTGCGTTTTCCATGATGTCGATCCTTCGATGTGAGGCCGCCGCGCGGCCGGTCGCTCGTTCAGGCAGTCAGGCAATACACGCGGTACGTGCCGTCCTCGACTTCCACGCCGTGCGTATCGTGCGCGAAGCCCGGGAAGCGCCGGTCGTACGCTTCGAGAGCCTTCAGGTAGCCGAGCACCGGGCCGCCCGCCGGCCCCGCGTTCTCGCCCGGCATCAGGAGCGGAATGCCCGGCGGATACGGCACGACGCCGGTAGCGACCGTGCGCCCGGCCAGCTCCTCGAGCGTGACCTGCTCGACGCGGCCCTGCACCAGATGCTCGTACGCGCGCACCGGGCTCATCTCCGGCTTCGGCAGGATCGAGAACGCCTCCGACATCAACCGCGTCGTGCCGAGCTGCTCCATCGCCGCGAACATCGTGTCGGCCAGGTCCTTCAGCCCCATGCCCGCATAGCGCGAGCCGTGCTCCTTCGCGAGCGACGGAATCGCCATGTCGAGCGGCAGGTTCGCATCGTAGTCGCGCTTGAAGTCGCACAGCGCGCTGACGAGCGAGCCCCACTTGCCTTTCGTGATGCCGATCGAGAACAGGAACAGGATCGTGAAGTCGGTGGTCTTCTCGACGACGATCCCGCGGGCATCGAGATACGCGGTCACGACGCTCGCCGGAATGCCGACCGGCATCAGCCCGCCGGCCGGCGCGACGCCTGGCGTGACGATCGACACCTTGATCGGATCGAGCATGCAGTAGCCGTCCTCGATATTGCCGAAGCCGTGCCATTGCGCGCCGGGGCGCAGCACCCAGCACGACGGGTCGCTCGCGAGCAGCTCGGGCGACACATCGTGGAACGGCAGCGTGCGGCCGGTGCGCGTCTCGAGCACGGTGTCGGGCTGCCAGCACTCGAAGAACCAGTCGCCCTTCGCGCCGAACTCGCTGTTCATCCGCGCGATCATCTGCCGGAACGCGACGGCCTCCTCGATCGACTCGTGCGTGAGCGCCGCGCCGCCGGGGCCGTCCATCATCGCGGCCGCGACGTCGTTCGACGCGATGATCGCGTAGTTCGGCGACGTCGACGCGTGCATCATGAAGGTTTCGTTGAACTGGCCATGCGGAATCGGGTTGCGGCCATCGCGCACGTGGATGTACGACGCCTGCGACAGCGCGGTCAGCAGCTTGTGCGTCGACTGTGTCGCGAACACCGTCGGGCGGTCCGCATGATGGTCGCGCGGGTCGCCGTGCATCGCATGGCGATCGCGATAGATCGGGTTGAAACGCGCATAGCCGTACCACGCTTCGTCGAAATGCAGCCGATCGACGCTCGCGCCGAGCAGTTCCTCGACGCGCGCGACGTTGTAGCACAGGCCGTCGTACGTCGAGTTGGTGACGATCGCATGCTTCGGCTGGCGGTCGGCCAGCCCGGCCGTGAGCGGGTTCGACGCGATCGCCTCGCGGATCGCCGTTTGCGTGAGACGCTCGGACGCGATCGGCCCGATGATCCCGTAGCGGTTGCGCGTCGGCACGAGGTAGGTCGGGATCGCGCCCGACATCGTCATCGCGTGCTCGGCCGACTTGTGGCAGTTGCGGTCGCACAGCGCGATCTGGTCGCGGCTCACGCTCGCCATCAGGATGATGCGGTTCGACGTCGACGATCCGTTCGTCACGTGATACGTGCGATGCGCGCCGAACACGCGGGCCGCGTAGCGCTCGCTTTCGCCGATCGGGCCCGAGTGGTCGAGCAGCGAGCCCAGCTCGCCGACCGAGATCGACAGGTCGGAACGGAACAGCGCTTCGCCGAAGTATTCGAAGAACGCGCGGCCGACCGGCGATTTCAGGAAGCCCGTGCCGCCCGTGTGGCCGGGCGTATGCCACGAGTATTCGTAGACGCGCGAGAATTTCGCGAGCGCGCCGAACATCGGCGGCAGCACGGTCGCGCGATAGCGTTCGATCGCCGCATGGATGCGCCCGCCGATGAAGTCGGCCGTATCCTCGAGCAGCCACACGAAATCGTCGACCTGGCCCATCACCTTGGACGGCACCGACGATGCGACGCTGCGGTCGGCCAGCAGGAAGATCGGCACGTTGGCGTTGCGATGCCGGATCGCGTCGACCACGGCCTCGGAGGGCCCGTGGCCGTCCACGCCGAGATCCCAGTCGAGCAGCACGCACTGGATCGACGGATCGGAACGGATCAGCATGATCGCATCGTCGGACGAGGTGGCCGTGAGCACGTCGATGTCGCGCTGCACGAGCTCCGCGCTCAGCGTGCGGACCGCACGCCCGGTCGCGGTTTCCTGCGTGATCTCGTCGTCGACCAGCAGCGCGCGCATGCCGAGACGACGAATGCCACCGACGGACGTATTCATTTTGTTGCCCTCGTTGATCCGATGCTTCGTTGGGTTTAATTCGTCTCACGAGCACGCGGACAGCAGGCCACGGGCGGCGGCGTGAGACGCTCGCAAATCCGGTTTGATTCGCCATCCAATTCGGAGCCGACTATGCCATAGATGCCATTTGATGAAAAGCAGACGATTCGGTAAAACGATCGATCGTTTTCAAAGCGCGTTTCACGATCGGTTCATTTTGATGTGCATTGCAGCACGCCTATTCCCGATTATTCGATCGTTCTCGCCCGGTAATCGGAAGATCGATTCCGGTCGATTGAATTCGTCAGGTTTTGTTGCTACGATCGGCTGCGCCGTGCATTGTCCGGCGGCGGCCGGGCCGCACCGTACAAGGCTTTTTCGTGCGCGCGCCATTCGGCATTCAGCATTCGCGGGAGCGTTTCAATCGGCTGCAGCGCGTGCCGGATTTCACGGATTACGCGGATTACTCGCCCGTGCGAATGCGGCTCTCGTTTTCCGCACATTTACGGGAGAGTTCGCGTGAGCCTGTTGAAAATCGCAGTCGAGCCGGCGCTGATCGGCGCCTTCCTCACCACGCACGAACAGGTCGACGTATTCCAGACCGATTTCACGAATATCGCGGCAATCGTCGTCGGAATCGATTCGGCGCAACAGGTGCTTGAAACCGTCGAAAGAACCGGATTCGCGATTCCGTTTTTCGTCGCGGTCGAGCCGGACCAGGAAGTGCCGCCGTCGATCCTGCCGAGCGCGAGCGGCGTGATCCAGCTCCGCCATGGCGGACGCCACTACTACGGCCGGCAGATCTCCGCCGCCGCGGACATCTACAGCGACAACCTGCTGCCGCCGTTCTTCAAGGTGATGCGCGAATACGTGCAGCGCGGCTATGTCGAATTCGACTGCCCCGGCCACCAGGGCGGCCAGTTCTTCTCGAATCACCCGCTCGGCCGGATGTTCTTCGACTTCTTCGGCGAGACGATCTTTCGCGCCGACCTCTGCAACGCCGATGTCCGGCTCGGCGACCTGCTGATCCACGAAGGCCCCGCCCTGGAAGCGCAGCGCAATGCCGCGCGGATCTACAACGCGGACAAGACGTACTTCGTGCTGAACGGCACGTCGACGTCGAACAAGGTCGTCACCAGCGCGCTGCTCGCGCCCGACGATCTCGTGCTGTTCGACCGCAACAACCACAAGTCGGTGCACCTCGGCGCGTTGGTGCTGTCGGGCGCGCGGCCGGTCTACCTCGAGACCGCGCGCAACGCGTGGGGGCTCATCGGCGGCGTCGACAGCGCGGCGCTCGACGAAACGCGCATCCGCGACGCAATCCGCGACGTCGCACCGGAGCGCGCCGGCCTGCCGCGCCCGTTCCGGCTCGCGGTGATCCAGCTCGGCACCTACGACGGCACGATCTACAACGCGCGCGAGATCGTCGACCGGATCGGGCACTTGTGCGACTACATCCTGTTCGATTCGGCGTGGGTCGGCTACGAGCAGTTCATCCCGATGATGCAGGACTGCTCGCCGCTGATGCTCGCGCTCGGCCCGGACGATCCCGGCATCTTCGTCACGCAGTCGGTGCACAAGCAGCAGGCCGGCTTCTCGCAAACTTCGCAGATCCACAAGAAGGACAGCCACATCGAAGGCCAGAAGCGCTTCTGCGATCACCGGCGCTTCAACAACGCGTACATGATCCATGCGTCGACGAGCCCGTTCTACCCGATGTTCGCCGCGCTCGACGTCAACGCGCAGATGCATGCGGGCCCGGCCGGCAAGCGCCTGTGGCGCGACTGCGTCGCGCACGGCGTCGATGCGCGCAAGCTGCTGCTGAAGACCTGCCGCCAGATCCGACCGTTCGTTCCGCAGAACATCGACGGCCGCCCGTGGGCCGACTACCCGACCGAGCAGATCGTCGACGACCTGCGCTTCTTCCGCTTTCATCCGGCCGACACGTGGCACGGTTTCGAAGGCTATGCGGACGACCAGTATTTCGTCGACCCGTGCAAGCTGCTGCTGACGACGCCCGGCATCGATCGCGACACGCACGAATACGCGGCGTTCGGCGCGCCGGCGCCGATCCTGGCGCGCTACCTGCGCGAGCACGGCGTCGTGCCCGAGAAGGCCGACCTGTACACGATCCTGTTCCTGCTCACGCCTTCCGAAAGTTTCGGCAAGCTGCAGCATCTGGTCGCGCATCTCGCGCAGTTCGAGCGCCATCTCGACCAGGACACGCCGCTGCGCGAAGCGATTCCCTCGCTGTGCGAAGCGTATCCGGAGCTGTACGGCAACATGCGCCTGCGGCAGCTGTGCCAGCGGATGCACGACTTCTACCGCAGCCACGACATGAAGCATCTGCAGAAGCAGATGTTCCGGCGTGCGCAGTTCCCGAAGCAGGCGATGCTGCCGCAGGCCGCGAACGCCGAGCTGATCCGCAACAACGTCGAGCTCGTCACGCTCGATCGCATCGAAGGCCGGATCGCGACGGAAGGTGCGCTGCCCTATCCGCCCGGCATCTTCTGCGTGGTGCCCGGCGAAGCATGGGGCGGTCCGGCGCTCGACTACTTCCGTGCGCTCGAAGCCGGGATCAACGCGCTGCCGGGTTTCGAGCCGGAAATCCAGGGCGTCTATCTGCAAGCGCGGCCGGACGGCACGAAGCAGGCTTCGGCGTACGTGGTGGCAGCCGGCGCCGACGCGTCGAGCGCATGACGGCGGCGTGGCGGGCGGCCACGCGCCGCTCGCGGCCCCGAGCGCATCGTGAATGCATGACGGGCGGCGCGACGCGGCCGCCCGCCGCCTCACCACGCCTGCCGGTAGATCTCCAGCGCGTCGGCCTCCGTCACCTCGCGCGGATTGTTCACGAGCAGGCGCGTCTGCAGCATCGCATCCGATGCCATCCTCGGCAGGTCGCCCTCCCCGATGCCGACCTCGCGCAGCGTGCGCGGAATGCCCGTCGCGACGATCAGCCGGTCGATCCCGGCGATCAGCGCGTGCGTGCGCGCTTCATCGCTGCCCGTCGCCGACGGCGCGACGATCGACGCGAGTTCCGCATACAGCGGCGCGGCGGCCGGCGCATTGAAACGCAGCACATGCGGCAGCACGAGCGCGTTCGACAGCCCGTGCGGCACATGGAAGATCCCGCCGACCGGATAAGCCAGCGCATGCACGGCCGCGACCGGCGCATTCGCGAACGCCTGCCCCGCGAACATCGCGCCGACCAGCATCGCCTCGCGTGCGTGGCGGTTCCGGCCGTCGTCGCACGCCGTGAGCAGGTTGCGCGACAGCAGCGTCAGCGCGTGCACGGCCAGCATGTCGGATACCGGGTTCTTCAGCCGCGCGGACGTGTAGGCCTCGATCGCATGCACCATCGCGTCGATGCCCGTCGCGGCCGTGGCCGCACGCGGCAGGCCAAGCGTCAGTTCGGCATCGAGGATCGCGACGTCCGCGAACAGGTGCGGCGACACGACGCCCATCTTGCGCGCCTCGCCGACCGTGACGATCGACACGGCCGTTACTTCCGAGCCGGTGCCGGCCGTCGTCGGCATCTGCACGAGCGGCAGCCGCGCGCTCGTGACCTTGTCGACGCCGTACATGTCGGCCAGCGCCTGCAGCCCCGGCGCGAGCACCGCGATGAGCTTCGCGACGTCCATCGACGATCCGCCGCCCAGGCCGAGCACGATCTCGGCATCGGCCGCGACGGCCCGTTCGGTCGCGTCCAGCACCACGTGCTCGGGCGGATCGGCGATCACGTCGTCGATCACGGTGACCTGCCAGCCGTGCGCGGCGAGGCTCTCCAGCGCGGGCGCGAGCACGCCGCTGCGATGCAGGAATGCGTCGGTGACGACGCACAGCCGCACCAGCGCCGGAAAGCGTTCGCGCAGCAACGCGCCGAGCCGGCGCGCAGCGCCGAATTCGACGACCTGCGTCGGAACGGTACGGAATTGAAACGGGTTCATCGGGTGCCTCCCGGTGGCGTCGCCGCGCCGGTGTCCGGCTGCACCATGTAGCTGGACACTTCGCGGCGATCGAGCAACGGAATGATCGCGCCGAACCCAATCCGCTGGAAATGCGGCGTTTCCCGATGCACGTCGAGGCCGTCCGCGTCGCGGTAGCGTTCCAGGATCACGATGTGGTCGGGGTCCTCCGGCGACCGGAAATACGCATAGTCGAGATTCTTCGGCTCGGCGCGCGTCAGCGGCGCGAGCTCCGCGAGCAATTCGACCACGCGGTCGCCGTTGCCGGGCTTGGCGTGGAAATGCGCGATGACCTGCAGGTAAGGTTCGTTCATGTTGCGCTCCGGGTTCGAGGGGGGGGCCGTCACGACGACGGGTCAAAATTCCACCATGCGCTGTCGCTCGTCGACACCGCGACTGCACCGTGCCGCCTCGCGCTGCGCACGTCTTCCGCGTTGCCGACGAAGCCCGACGCGACGATCGGCGGCAACGCCTGCCGGTCTGCTTCGCTCAGGTGCGCGAGCATCGGCGCCGGCATCAGCTGCACGAGATTCGGATCGCTCTGCTCGATCGCCTTTACACTGCGCGGCCAGGTCGAGCGGTCGGTCACGAATACCTTCTGCATCGTGATCAGCCCTGCGCGGTTCGCACGCTGGATCGTCGCGACACGCGTGGAGACGAGGCTCGCGACGCCGATATCGGCCAGATATTCGACGCCGCCCTTGTCTTGCGACAGCCCGTCGCAACTGTCGATGTTGACGATCACGAACTTGCCGGCACGGGCGAGCGCCACGACCACCGCCTGCAGCCGGCGCAGATCGACGTTCGCGACGATGCCGACCTCGGCCGCACTGTCGATGAAGCTGTCCGCCTGCTCGACGCCGTACAGCGTGGCGATGACGGGATGACGGGCGAGACGCGCGCCCAGCGACTTGTCCATGGCGTTTACCGGTCGACTCGCGGGCCGGTCTCGTCGCCGAGGCCGAGCTTGCCGGGGTTGAGAATATGCTTCGGATCGAGCGCGCGCTTCACCGTCTGCAGCACCGGGAATGCCGAACCCAGCGAATCGCGCATGTATGGCGAACGCAGCAGCCCGACGCCGTGGTGATGACTCAACGTCGCATTGTATTGGATCAGCACCGCGTTCGCCGCGTCCCACGCCGCGCGGTACCACGCGGCCCGTTCGGCCACCGCGACATCGCCGCGCAACGAGAAATACAGGCACGCGCCGTCCGCGTAGGCATGCGACTGGTGCGCGGATCCGGCCAGCGTTCCAGGCACGGCCTGCAGCGCGGCCACCACGTCGCGATAGATCGCCGCGAGGTCGCGCCAGCGGCCGCACATCTCCAGCGTGTCGGCGACGAAGCCCGGGCTGCGCTTGAAGCCTTCCGCGCTCTTGCCGGTCAGGTAGCGCGTGTCGAGCCACTTCTCGAAGATCGCGTCGCCGTCGAGCCTGCGTCCGCTCTCCTCGCACGTGCGCGCGCCGACCGCCATCACCGCGTCGACGATCTCCCGCGTGCCTTCGTCGGCGATCAACAGCACGTTCGTATCGGGCAGGCCGAACTGCACGCCGCTTTCCAGTTCGTCGTAGAGCCGCAGCGCGGCCGGGTTCGCGCCGCGCTGCAGGATCTCGCGGCACGCGTCGAGGCCGGCCGCGAACGTGTCGAAGCCGTACGCGATCGCGCGGCCGTAGTCGGGCAGCCGATGCAGCTTCAGGCGCGCGCGCACGATGATGCCGAGCGTGCCTTCGCTGCCGATGAACAGTTGCTGCAGATCCGGGCCGACCGCCGCGCGTGAATGGCCGCCGAGCGTGACCAGGCTGCCGTCCGCGAGTACCACGTCCATCCCGAACACCATGTCCTCGATCTTCCCGTAGCGCGTCGACAGCTGCCCCGCGCCGCGGCACGCGATCCAGCCGCCCACCGTGCTGATCCCGAACGACGACGGCCAGTGCCCCATCGTCAGCCCGTGTTCGCGCTGCAGCGTTTCCTCGAACACGTCGCCGAACATCCCCGCCTCGACGTCGACGATCTGGCTCTCGGTGTCGACGCCGATCAGCCGGTTCAGCCCGCACACATCGAGCACGATGCCCCCGCGCACGGGCAGCGCCGCGCCCGTCACGTTGCTGCGGCCGGCCGACGCCGTCACCGGAATCGTCGCCGCATGCGCGATGCGCATTACGGCCTGCACCTGCTCGACCGTCGACACGCGCACGACGACCGCGTGCGGCGTCGCCGGCCGGCCACCCGTCTCGGCGACCATCGACGCGGCCCACCAGTCGCGCGTCCACGCGATGACGTCGGCCGGCTGCGCCAGCACCTCGTCGGCCATTGCCCGCAGCGCATCGATCTGCTGCGGCGACACCGCGACCGGGGCGCGCTGCATGCCGGCCTCGACCGGCGCGCTGCCTGCCGCCGGCAGGTTCAGCGAGTATGGCGGCGGCGTGTGCGCGCCGACGACGTAGTTGCCGCGGTTGTAGCCGCGCTTGATGGCTTCCTTGCTGATCATCCGTTATCTCCCATGAGGATGGATTTTTCGAGGGCGACGGCGGCGACGTAGTCGCGCACCTGGCTAGCGACGGCCGCATCGGACAGGCCGAGCTCCGCCTTGAGGATTGCTCCGACGCGCGGTGCCGCGCGCGCCGACGCATCGCGCGCCATCAGCCGCGCGCGGGTGCGCCGCGACAGCACGTCGTCGACGCTGCGCGCGAATTCGTGACGCACCGCGTAGAGCACTTCCGCTTCGCTGTAAGGCAACCCTTCGACGATCGGCGCGAGCAGCGACGGCGCCGCATCGGCGAGGTCGCCGACGAAGCGCGCCTCGGTGCCGTAGCGTTCGCCGAGATGCGCGGCGAGCCCGCCCGAGGCGACGATCGCCTGCGGGTCATAGCCGGCCGCGCCGAGCAGGTATGCCGATTTCGTGCGGCAGCGCGTGCGGCGGCCGAGCAGCTTGCCGACCGTATCGATCGTCTGCTCGGCCATGTGCCGCGACGTCGTCAGCTTGCCGCCGACGATCGTCACGAGTCCGTCGGGCGCGACGTGGATCTCGTGATTGCGCTTCATCTCGATCGTCTTGCCGCCGGGCGGCCCGACGAGCGGCCGGCAGCCGGCGATGCTGCCCACCACGTCGTCCGCATTCAGGTCGACTTTCAACGCGGAACGCGCGCCTTCGAGCAGGAAATCGAGTTCCTGCCGCGTGCAATGCACGTCGTCGAGATCGCCGTCGTAGTCTTCGTCGGTCGTGCCGAGATACGACACGTTGCCCCAGCGCGTGATCGTCGCGCGGCGGTTACGGCCCGGCACGGGGATCGTCACCGTGCAGTCGTTGCGGATCTTCAGCCACGGGATCGCGACGTGCACGCCCTTCGCGGGCCGCACCTGCAACGCGGCCGTGTCGCCCTTGCGCGCGCCGGTCCAGTCGCGCAGCCAGACGCCCGTCGCCATCACGACCACGCGCGCACGCACGCGCCGCTCGCGGCCGTCGGCATGCACCATCGCGCCGTCGACCTTGCCGTGGCCATCGCGCGTCAGCTCGACCACGCGCGCATGGTTCGCCACGGCCGCACCGTGAAACGCGGCCGTGCGCACGAGGTTCAGCGTCAGGCGCGCATCGTCGACGCGCGCATCGAAGTACAGGAAGCCGCCGGTCAGGTACGTTTCGTTGAAGGTCGGGCAATGCGACAGGACCTCGGCCTTCGTCAGCTTCTGGTGCAGGATGCCCTCGCGCCAGCCGCCGGCGATGTCGTAGGTCCACAGCAGGCTTTCGAAGGCTTTCGCGAGACGCGCGTCGAATACGCCTTCGCGATCCATCACCGGGAACAGGAACGGCAGCCGCTGCACGAGATGACGGGCGTTGCGCCGCAGCCGCTGCCGCTCGAGCAGCGAATGACGCACGAGACCGAGATTGCCCTGTTCGATGTAGCGCAGCCCGCCGTGCACCATCTTCGACGATTTCGACGACGTGCCCGATGCGAAATCGCTCTTCTCGACGAGTGCGACGCGCAGCCCGCGCAGGCTCGCGTCGAACGCCGCATACGCGCCCGTCACGCCGCCTCCGACGATCAGCACGTCGAACGTGTCCGTCTCGAGTCGCGCCAGGTGGTCGTCGCGGTTCACGCGCAGCGGCTCGGTGCCCGTCATGCCGGCCCGGTCCGTCTGGGGTTTTCTGGATGGCAAAAACATCATGCTGGTCGTTCTCCGTGCTCACGCATGAGCGAAATCGGCCGCATGCGCGAGCTCGGATGCGATCCGCGCATGCCAGGCCGCGCGCCGGCGCTGCCGACTGTCCGCGTCGATCGAGGGTTCGAAAACGGCGTCGGTGACGAGCGTCGCGCGGGCCGCGTCGAGCGAATCCCACAGCAGCCCCGACGCACCCGCGAGAAACGCCGCGCCGCGCAGGCTCGCGCGATCGCCTTCGCGCATCCGCCGCACGGGTACACCGCTCACGTCGGCCTGGATCTGCAGCAGCGTGTCGCTGCCCGCGAGGCCACCGCCGACGATCAGCTCCGAGACGTCGGCCCGCGCGACGGCCTGGTTGGCCTCCATGCACGATGCGACCGAATGCGCGATGCCTTCGAGCACTGCGTACGCCACCTCGGCCTGCGTCGTTGCGATCGAGATGCCCGACAGCAGTGCACGCGCGTTCGGCTCCATCCGCGGCACGCGCAGGCCGGTGAGCGCCGGCACGAACGTCACGCCGCGTGCCGACTGCACCGTGCCGGCCAGCGCGCTGATCTGCGCGGGATCGTCGAACCAGCGCAGTTTTTCGCAGACCCAGCGCAACGCCGAGCCGGTCGTCGCGACGAAGGTTTCGAGCGAGTAATGCGACACGCCGCCATGCCGCCGCGCCGTCATCGCCAGCGTGCCGTCGTGCGCATGACCGGGTTGTGCGTGCGATCCGGCGTCCGGGCGCGCCGTGCCGGTCAGCAAGTCGACGAAGCTGCCGGTGCCGTGCACGCACATCGCCTGGCCGCGCTCGACGCAGCCGAGACCGACGGCGCCCGCGAACTGGTCGCCCGCACACGCGAGGATCGGCACGTCGATACCGAGCAGGTCTTCGCGCGTATGGCCGAACGCGTCGGCATCCTCGCGCAGCGCGGGCAACAACGCGTGCGGAAAGCCCAGCGCGTCGAGCCACGATTCGAAATAGCGATGCTCGCCGAGCAGGTACGCGCTGGCGGAGGTGGCGTTGGTCGGTGTCGTCACGCACTCGCGCGCATCCGACAGGTGCCACAGCAGCCACGTATCGATCGTGCCGAACGCGAGACAGCCGGCGCGATGCACATCGGCAACGGCCTGCGACGTACGCATCTGGTGCACGGCCCACAGATACGGCGAACGCACGCCTGCCTGCCGGCCGACCCGCGGCACGAGCACGCGATCCCAGTCGGCCGCGAGACGGTCGAGCTCGGCGGCATGACGCGTGTCCTGCCAGACCATCGCGGGCACGAGCGCGCGTCCGCTCCGCGTATCCCACAGCACGGCCGTCGCGCGCTGCGTCGCGAGCGCCAGCGCGACGACGCGTACGCCCAGTCGCTGCGCTTGCGCGAGCGTGGCGCGGCAGACCGCGAGCGTCTTGTCGAGGATGGCATTCGCATCCTGCTCGACGACGCCCGGCCGCGGGCTGTCGACCGATAGCGGCAGGTATTCAAGGCACGACACGTGCCCACTCGCGTCGACAAGCGCGGCACGTGTGCCGGACGTGCCTTCGTCGATGGCGAGAATGACGTTTCGG
This sequence comes from Burkholderia sp. SRS-25, assembly GCF_004343765.1. Lineage (NCBI taxonomy): Bacteria > Pseudomonadati > Pseudomonadota > Betaproteobacteria > Burkholderiales > Burkholderiaceae > Burkholderia > Burkholderia sp. SRS-25. The sequence continues at coordinate 30,632 of NZ_PTXM01000034.1, read as the reverse complement.
GAATCGGTCATCGCGGCGTTTTCTCGATGGCGGGGTTCAGGTAGGCCGACGTGACGCGTGCATCGTCGCCGAAGTGCGGTGCGTCGGGTTCGTTGTCGGGATTGATCGTCGTGCGCGTCGGATCCCAGCGGATCGCGAAGCAGATCGCACTCGCGACGCACGGCACGATCGCCAGGATCAGGAACGTGTGTTCGAGGCCGTAGCGCGCACGAAACAGCGGGAAGACCAGCAGGCCGAGCGCCGCGCCGATCGAGCCGAGCGCGCCGACGATGCCGTTCGCACCCGCGCGCAGCTCGCCGCGAAACGACAGCGACGACAGGCTCTTGCCGTTCGCGCCGGGGCCGGCCGAGTGGAACAGGATGAACAGCGACGGCACGACCACCGACAGCCACAGCGGCATGCGCGCATGGAACAGCCCGAGCACGACCAGCATCGCGCAGACCGCCGCGAAGCCGATCGCGGACGCACGGCGCAGGCCGACCCGGCGGCCGACCATCGACGACGAAAAGCCGCCGACGATCCCGAACAGGTTGAACACGAGCGCGCCGAGCGTCGCGTAGACGAAGTCCTTGCCGAACAGCGCGGCACTGATCAGCGGCAAATACCAGCCGATCGCGAAATACTCGATCGATTGACCGATCTGGACGGTCGCGGCCAGGATCGTGCGTGGCAGGTAGACACCGCGAAAGATCAGCAGCACGTTCGCGAAGCCGCGCGTCGCCGGATTGACGATCGGCGTGCGTTCAAGCGCGGGCGCTGCGACGAATGCCTGCCCGTAGATGCGCGTCATCGCGCGGGCCGCGTCGTCGAGACGCTCCTTGCGCGCGAGCCAGATCGGGCTTTCGACGAGGAATGCGCATTGCAGCGCGAGGATCGCGGCGCCGAACACCGCGGTGGCCGCCACCGAGTAACGCCAGATCGAATCGCCGACCTGCCATGCGTGAAACAGCAGCGCGAGCAGCAGGTTCAGGCAGACGGCCGTGTACCACATGCCCTGCCACGTATTGAGCCGGCTCTTCAGGCGGCCCGGCGTGAATTCCGCGAGCATCGCCATCGCGATCGCGAAGTCGATCCCGTACGCCATCCCGACGAAGAAGCGGCCAGCGAGAATCGTGTTGAAATCCGGTGCGAATACCACCAGCAGCGCACCGATTACCGACAGCAGCTTCGCGGCGATCAGTGGCCGCACGCGCCCCCACCGGTCGGCCATCCAGCCGCCGATCGGGTTGAACGCGATCGCGACCCACGAAGCAAACGACGTCATCCACGCGACCTGCGCGGCCGACAGATGCAATTCGTGCGTCATCGGCCCGAGGCCGGCGCTCAATGCCGAGTTGGAAAATGCGTCGAGAAACAGCCCGCCGAGCGACAGCCACCAGACGAGTCCCGCCCTGCCCGCGATACCGGGGCGCGTGTCGAGAAAGGAGATGACGTCTTCAATGCCATGAAGCTTGACCACGATCGTTTGCACAATCGGCCTCCGTATATTTGTTCTGTAAGAGGCTCGACATTGCAGATGCGATCGACGCATGGAGAGACCATCTTACAGATAGTCTCTTATCTAGATCTGCCGGGGCAATTTACGGCGCCGGACGCGGGCATGTCAAGCGCATCCGGTTGTGCGACGCAGCGATTATAGTTGTGCTCGCAACCATATCGGTAGTTTCCCGGGGACGATGAATCCGCTCGTGGCGGCCGCGCCTTCCGGTGTCAGTTCGCGGTCACCACGGCACCGTCCGCCCCAGATAGTCGAGATACTCGAGCCCCGGGCGCGCACGCTTTGCGATCAGCACGTTCACAAGACTCGGCACGCTTTCCTCGATCGTCAGGCGCGCATCGGGCCCGCCCAGTTCCGTACGGACCCAGCCGGGTGCCATCAGCACCATTGCACGCCGCGTATCGGCGTGGCGCGCCGCGAAGCTGCGCATGAACTGGTTCAGCGCGGCCTTGCTGCCGCGATAGACCTCGCGCATCCCGCTGACGTTGTTCGCGACGCTGCCCTGCCCCGACGACATCGCGCCGATCAGACCATCCTCGGTCACGAGATCCTGCAGCGTCTCGATCACACGCATCGGCGCCAGCGCATTCGTGATCATCACGCGCACGAACTCGTCGGTCGTCACTTCGCCGATCGTTTCGGTGGGTTCGTTCGTCGTGCCCGCGTTCACGAACAGCATGTCGAAGGGCCGGCCCGCCAGCCGCTCGCGCAGCGCGGCCAATTGCACCGGTTCGCAGATGTCGAGCGTCTCGATGTCGAGCCGGCCGTCGAACCGGTCGGCGAGGTCGTGCAGCTTCGTGCGTCCCGATCCTGCGCGCACGGTGCCCGTTACGTGCCAGCCTTTGTCCAGGAACGCCTCCGCCATCGCGAGCCCGAGGCCGCGCGATGCCGCGACGAGCAGGAGCGCAGGGACGTTTCGGTTCGCTTCAGTGGAATGCATGGTTTCCGCCTTTGCCGGGTTTCGTCATGCAGCCACTATAGGTGCGCACCACGACAGGCGCCAGACGCACCAGATTCAACTTATAGTTGCATCACACGCCATGTCAAATCGCACGGAAGCGTATCCTGTCGCCATGGAAGACATCGACCTGAATCTCGTCACCGCGCTCGACGTGCTGCTGTCGGAAGGCAGCGTGACCGGCGCCGCACGCCGGCTTGGCCTGAGCACGTCCGCGATGAGCCGCACGCTCACGCGGCTGCGAATGTCCACCGGCGATCCGTTGCTCGTGCGCGCCGGGCGCAAGCTCGTGCCGACACCGCACGCCGCCGCGTTGCGCGACCGCGTGCATGCGATCGCAAGCGATGCGCGCGCGGTGCTGCGGCCGGCAACCGCCGACGTGGACATCGCGACGCACGCATCCACATTCACCGTTCGCGCGGCCGCATCGTTCATGGAAATGCTGTCCGGCCCGGTGGTCGCCGCACTCGGCGAAATCGCGCCGCTGGTGCGCATCCGCTTCGTCCCGAAGCCCGATCGCGATCCGCAGGCGCTGCGCGACGGCACCGTCGATCTGGAAATCGGCAAGCGCGGCGACGATGCCCCCGAGTTGCACACCCGCATGCTGTTTCACGACTGGCACGTCGCGGTGGCACGCGCCGGGCATCCGCTGTTTGCATCGGGGAGAATCACGCCCGCGCGCTATGCGGCCTGCCGTCACGTGATCGCGTCGCAGCTCGGCGATTTCGGCGGGCCGGCCGACGACTCGACCGACAAGAGCGGCCCGAGCCACACCGTGCATGTCGTCGTACCGGGCTACCCCGATGCGATGCGTGTCGCGGCCAGCACTGACCTGATCGCGCTCGTGCCACGGTCGAGCCTCGGCAACGCGTTCTCGCCGGGGCTCACGGAGGCCCTCGGGCTGCGCAGCTTCGAGATCCCGGCGCGCCTGCCCGAGATCCTCGTGTCCGCGCTGTGGCATCCGCGCATGCATGGCGACCCCGTGCACCGCCGCCTGCGCGATGCGGTGATCGCCGTCTGCCAGCGCGCGTATCCGGATGGCCGCGCGCCGCGCCCGCCGGCACGCCGCGCCGGCACGCGCGCGGCAGGCTGACACGGCTCAGACCAGCCGGCCGCCGCCGTCGATGTGCAGGATCTCGCCGTTCATGAAGCCGTTGCCCAGCAGGAACGCGATCGCTTCCCCCACTTCATCGGCGCGCCCGACACGGCCGCCGGGCAATGCCGCCGCCGCGCCCGCGAGGATGGTGTCGCGCGCTTCCGGGCCGAACGCGTCGTAAAGCGGCGTCTCGACGAAGCCGGGCGCAACCACGTTGACGCGGATCGGCTTCAGTTCCAGTGCGAGCGACTGCGCCAGCGCCTCGACCCCGCGCACCGCGGCGGCAATGACCGACGTGCCTTGCGCGGCCGGACGATCCGACAGTTGCCCGCCGGTCAGCACGATCGAACCGGTCGCGGGCATCAGCGGCAACGCAGCGCGGATCGCATAGACCGGCCCGGCGATACGCTCCTGCAGCGCGGCGAGCAGGTGATCGGGATCGGTGTCGTTCAGCTTGCCGGCAATGAACCGGCCGGCCGTGACGACCAGGTGATCGACGCGCGTGATCGTGTCGAATACGGCCTGCACTGCATGGCGATCCGCGATGTCGGCCACCGCGACGCGCGCGCCGCCGATCGCCTGTGCGGCAGAGTCGAGTTTCGCGCGGGTCCGGCCCACCAGCGTGACACTGGCGCCTTTCGCCTTCGCGGCCGCTGCGGCCTCGAGGCCAATGCCGGAACTCCCGCCGAATACCACGACGTGCGCGCCGTCCAGCGCCGAAGATTGCGTTGCCTCGTTCATGTCGACTCCTCATCAGGGATTGAAGGTTCGCGAACGTTAGGTCATTCTCCATTGCACAGGAATATGGGAGACTTGAATAAGGTTCATTCCATGAAGGAATAAGATGGATTCGCTGCGATCCATGCGCGTGTTCGTCCGCGCCATCGAGCTCGGCAATTTCTCGGCGGTCGCGCGGGAGGAAGGCACCGGCCAGCCGACGATCAGCAAGATCGTCGCCGCGTTCGAGAAGGAACTGGGCGTTCGCCTGCTCGAACGCTCGACCACGAGCCTCGCGCCCACCGACGAAGGCCGCCGGTTCTACGATCGCTGCAAGCGCGTGATCGACGAATACGCGAGCGCGGTGGCCGAAGTGCGCGGGCAAACGGTGCGGCCGGTCGGCAAGCTGGTCGTCAATGCGCCGCTGGGGCTGGGCGAGCTGAGGCTGAACGCGCTCGTGCTCGAATTCCTCGCCGCATGGCCGGAGATCGAGGTCGAGCTCCAATTGACCGACCGTGTGATCGACCTGGTCGAGGAAGGCGTCGATGTCGCCATTCGCCTCGGCCAGCTGCTGCCGCCGGACGCTGTGGCGCGCCACATCGCGTCGTCGCCGCGCCTGCTGGTCGCCACGCCGGCGTACGTGGCGCGGGCGCCGAAGCTCCGCCGGCCGAACGACCTCGCGAAGCACGAGTATGTCGGCTACGCGCGCGCGGACATCGGCAACGAACTGGCCTTCGCGCGCGGCGACGAGCAGGTCGTCGTTCCGGTGCGCGGCCGGTATCGCGTGAACAGCTCGATGGCGCTGCGGGAATGTTTTCTTGCCGGAAACGCGGTGGGCAGCGGGCCCGCGTGGCTCGTTCAGGACCTGATCGACAGCGGTCGCCTCGTCCGGTTGCTGCCGAAGTGGGACATGGTGCCGCCGCATGCGCTGCACCTCGTCTATGCGTCGCGCCGGTATCTGCCGCTGCGAACCCGCACGTTCCTGCAGTTCATGGAGCAGCGGATTCCCGAGCTGCCCGGGTTCCATGCGACCACCGCCCCGACCGCCATCCCGACCGCGCCCGCGTTGCGACCGCCCCGCTGACCGACGGGCGGCGCGGTCACGGCCGGCCCGGGCACCGATCCGCCACCGTTTTCCCGATCTGCCGAATCACCGCCATTGCAGCGGCGCGGGCGGGCCGTTCGGCTAAAATGCCGCACTTTCCACCTTGTCCGGCCCGCTCGCCATGCAACCCGCCTCCCCCGCCCAACCCGCCGCCCATGGCGCCGACGCCGCAGATTCGGCGCGCGACCTCGTCTACGGCCCGAACGACCGGCCGGCGCCGATGGTCGCCTTCGTCGCCGCGCTGCAGCACCTGCTGGCGATCATCGTGCCGATCGTCACGCCCGGCCTGCTGATCTGCCAAGCGCTCGGCGTGTCCAGCCGCGATACGACCCTGATCGTGTCGATGTCGCTGGTGATTTCCGGCATCGCCACCTTCGTCCAGTGCAAGCGCTTCGGCCCGCTGGGCGCCGGCCTGCTGATCGTCCAGGGCACGAGCTTCAACTTCGTCGGCCCGCTGATCGCCGGCGGCAGCCTGATGGTCAAGCAAGGCACGCCGGTCGAAACCGTGATGGCCGCGATCTTCGGCGTCGTGATCGCCGGGTCGTTCGTCGAGATGGGCGTGTCGCGCATCCTGCCGTTCGTGAAGCGCCTGATCACGCCGCTCGTCACCGGCATCGTCGTGCTGCTGATCGGCCTCACGCTAATCAAGGTCGGCCTCATCAGCATGGGCGGCGGCTATGGCGCGATGGCCAAGGGCACCTTCGCGAGCGCGGAGAACCTGACGCTGTCCGGCCTCGTGCTCGGCACGATCATCCTGCTGAACCGCGTGCCGGTCGTGTGGGTGCGCAGCACCGCGCTCGTCATCGCGCTCGTGATCGGCTATCTCGCCGCCGCCTTCCTCGGCCGCCTCGATTTCACCGGCATGCACCAGGCCGCGCTGTTCCAGGTGCCGACACCGCTGCATTTCGGTATCGGCTTCTCGTGGGCGCTGTTCGTGCCGATGCTGATCATCTACCTCGTCACGTCGCTCGAAGCGATCGGCGACGTTACGGCCACCAGCAAGATCTCGAACGAGCCGGTCGAAGGCCCGGTGTGGATGCAACGGATCAAGGGCGGCGTGCTCGTGAACGGCGCGAACTCGCTGCTGGCCGGCGTGTTCAACACGTTCCCGAGCTCGGTGTTCGCGCAGAACAACGGCGTGATCCAGATCACCGGCGTCGCCAGCCGCTACGTCGGCATCTGGATCGCGGGGATGCTCGTGGTGCTCGGCCTGTTCCCGGTCGTCGCGGGCGTGCTGCAGGCCGTGCCGGAGCCCGTGCTCGGCGGCGCGGCGATGGTGATGTTCGGCGCGGTGGCCGCATCGGGCATCAACATCCTCGCGGGCGTCCATCTCGATCGTCGCGCACTGCTGATCATCGCGGTGTCGCTCGCGCTCGGCCTCGGCGTGTCGCAAGTGCCGGACATCCTCAACAGCCTGCCGCACGCGCTGAAGAACGTGCTGGAATCGGGCGTGGCAACGGGCGGCATCTGCGCGCTCGTGATGAACTGGTTCCTGCCGGAGAAGAAGTAACGGCGCGACGCCTGACCGGCTTCCCCTCAAGCCGCGCTCCCCGTGCATCGGGCGCGCGGTTTTTTCATGGCGGACGCGTGTGTCCCGCCCGCCTTGCCCGGGACCGGCGCGCCACGCACGCGCCAATCACTCAGTTCATGCGGGCCGCCTGCTCCGTCAATCCGATGAGCCAGCGCAGGCCGCTATCACCTTGATGCGCGGTCTTCCACAACGCACTGACCTGATGCATCGGCGTATCGAACGGCAGCGGGCTGATGCGCAAGCCCAGGCTACGGCTCCAGATCCGGGCGATATAGTCGGGCACCGTCACCAGCACCGGATTGTCGCGCGCGATGAAAGGCTGGGTAGCAAAGTGAGGATTGGAAAATATCACGCGCCGTTGCTTGCCCAGCGACGCCAGCCGTTCGTCGATGAATCCACTCAACTCGCCCTTGAACGAAGTCAGTGCGTGCGGATGGGCCAGAAACTCGCGCAAGCTCAGCGATTCGCCTCGCGGCCGGATCAGCTTCGGGTTATAGAGGCAGACGAAGCGCCAGTCGAGCAGAACGCGCTGCTGTTGCCATGGCGCGCATTCGTTGAACACCCCCAACGCAATCTCGATCTCGTTTCGTTCAAACATGCTGGAGACGCGGTGGCAGTCGGTGTCCAGGGAGATGAGCTTCACGCCCGGGGCCTCGGCGGCAAGCATTTTCAACAAGGCGGGAAACAACGTGACCGCTATCGCTTCTGAAACACCTATGCGAAAGGTCCGGTCGGCGTTTCTGGCATCGAACGGCTGCCCGGCCCGCATGGTCTCGTGAAGACCGATCAGCAACGCGTCGATCTGCCGGGAAAGCTCCAGCGCGCGCGGGGTCGGCTCCATGCCCGACCGGCCGCGCACGAACAACTCGTCGCCAAACGCCGCCCGGAGTCGTTTCAGCGCTCCGCTCACCGCGGGCTGACCGAGAAACAACCGCTCCGCCGCTCGCGTGACGTGGCGCTCCTGCATGAGCGCATGGAAGACGAGCAGCAGGTTGAGATCGAATCGACGAAGATCATTCTCAATGATGGAGGTCATCATCGCAAACGATTGGAGTGATGATCCGTCAAGCATGCATGCTATCTCCGGGCGCTGCAACAACCGTCGCGCAAACACAGGGGAAGGCAATGAACAACGACACGGGCAAGGTAGTGGTACTGGGCGGCTCGTCCGGCATCGGCCTTGCGACCGTCCGGCGACTGGCCGGCGTCGGCTACGACGTGGTCGCCACGGGACGCGATGCGGACAAGTTGCAGGCCGCGACGGCATCGATCGACGGATCGGTGCATATCGACGCGTTTGACGGGGCACAGCGCGAGCAGCTGGACCGCTTCTTCGCGAGCGCCGGGCGCATCGACCACCTGGTGATCGCATTGAGTGGCGGCGACGGGGCCGGCCCTTTCAGGGAACTCGATCTGGGCATCCTGCGGCGCGGCTTCGACGCGAAGTTCTGGCCACATGTCCAGGCGGCCCAGGCTGCGCTGCCGACCTTGCACAGCGGGGGCAGCATCACCTTCGTCACCGCCATTTCCGCGCGCGTCGCCAACCCGGGCACCAGCGGCCTGGCCGCGATCAATGCCGCCATCGAGGCGATGGTGCCGGTACTGGCCCGCGAACTGGCGCCAACCCGGGTCAACGCGGTCTCGCCCGGCGTGGTGAAGACGCCTTGGTGGAACGGCCTACCCGACGACGCCCGGCAAGCCTTCTTCGAGCACCATGCCAGCGCATTGCCCGTGGGACGCATCGGCGAGCCCGACGATGTCGCGCAGGCCATCGCCTTCCTGATCGGAAATGGCTACACCACGGGCAGCGTCATCGAATGCGACGGCGGCCTGCATCTCCTGTGATCGGGAGAAGCCGGTTCCGGCGCCGGTGCCGCGACGTCGTGAAAGGCACCCCGACGTACGCACCGATTGAACGACATCCGGATTGCAACCTCCCGCGCGACCGCAACCCTGGCACATGATTCGTTGTTTCGACCACAACCCGACGGAGAAAACCGCCTATGTCCAGGCAACTGTTCATCAACCTGCCGGTGCGGGACCTGTCAAAGGCGACGGCGTTCTACACCGCCATCGGCGCCAGCATGAATCCGCAGTTCAGTGACGACACGAGTTCCTGCATGGTGCTGTCGGACACCCTCTTCGTCATGCTCATGACGCATGAAAAATGGGCGCGCTTCACGAACAAGCCGATCGTCGATTCCCGGCGCGAAAGCGAGGTCATGCTCGCGCTAAGCGCCGACGATCGCGAGAGCGTGGACAAGCTGACCGATATTGCGGGCGCGCACGGCGGCAAGGCAGACGTCAATGCGCGGCAGGATCTCGGCTTCATGTACGGTCGAAGCTTCGAAGACCCCGACGGACATATCTGGGAAGTGATGTTCGTCGATATGTCCCGCATCGAGGGATAACGTCGCCTAATTCGAAGCGAAGCGCGAGCCCATGGCGCACTTCATGCCGACGCCCGGCCGCCTGGGCGCGGACGTCCGGGGCACGAATTCGAACCTGCGAAACGCAGCGCCGGCCCGGCCGGACACGCGACGGTGACGATCGATCGTCAAACCACGTCAGACCCGCTTTGCCGATCGATCCGCGATGGTTAGAATTGCTTCATGCCTCAAGCCCCCGCCCCCACCAACGCCCCCGAAGCGAGCGCCGTCCCGGTCAAGGAACGCGCGACCATCGTCTGCTACCGCGGCGAACGAGTCTTGCTCGTTGCCCGCGCGGCGTCGCGCTGGGCCCTCCCCGGCGGCACGATCAAGCGCGGGGAAGCGCCGCTCGAAGCCGCCCACCGCGAGTTGTGCGAAGAAACCGGCATCACCGGCCAGAATCTCGTCTACTCGATGCAGTTCACCGGGCTCGCCAAGATCCATCACGTGTTCTTCTCGGAAGTCGGCCCGGACCAGACGCCGCAGGCGAACAACGAGATCGAGAAATGCAAGTGGTTTCCGATCGACAGCGTCGACGGGTTGCGCGCCAGCATTCCGACGAAGCGCATCGTCGAACTCGTTTATCAACACGAAATCCGCAAGACGTAACCCGCGACGGACGAGCGTATTCACGAGCCGTTAGCCGGCTCGGGTCATTCTGCGTGGATCAGCGGCGCGTGAACACTCAGTGCAAACGCCTTCTTCGCAACTCGTGCGTGGAATAGACGACCAGGAAGATGCCGAGCATCGCAACGCCGGATGCCAGGAAGTCGTTTGCGCTTCCCGAGCTTTGCAGGGACTTCGGGAAAATGCCGAGACTCAATCCGGCACCAGCAAGAAGCAGTCCTGCAGCCACGCCCCAGATCGGTCCGGCGGTCTTGTCGATTTTATTTTTCATACAGCACCCGTCTACAGTCATTACCTGAACGGTATCGGCAAGGGACGCCGCGTCTACCTTCAGTGATTCGACTATAGCCCGGAAAAAATTCGCAAACTTTCGGTGCTTTTCCCGATCAAGTTTTGGCGATTGCAATCGCGGGTGCTGTCGGGCAATTGCACGTCGATTGAAGTGCGTCGGTCGAAAAGATGAAACGGGGTGGCGGAAGGTAGCAGGAGTCGAACCTACCCGGGAGTGTCTGACACCCCCAACTGGATTTGAAGTCCAGCCGTACCACCGGATACGAATGCCTTCCGTGGGGAAAAGAACATCTGGAAGACGGCACATTTACTGGAGTTGAAGTAACCGGCCCGGGCAGGACGCCTCAGTGATCGAGCCTGGCTGACAGACGTTCGGAATGGCCCGCTACGTGCGCAGCCCAAGCACGCCGAGGTAGGCGTCGAGCGATCGCTGCACGGACTCGGCCACCAGGCGCGTAATGCCGCCGTAGTCGCCGGTCGTGCACGCCTCGTCCAGCGTATCGTAGTAAGCCAGCCGATCTTCCTTGCGAATGACCGCCGGCGGATAGCCAGACTTCATCAGTTCGAAATTCAGGAGCAGGCGCCCCGCTCTTCCATTGCCGTCGACAAACGGATGGATCTTCACGAACCGGGTATGCAGCTCGGCAGCCCGTGCCACGGGATGCATTTCTCCCGCCTGCGTGTCCCAATCGATCAGCGCGGCCATTTCAGCCGGCAAATGCAGGAAATCCGGCGGTGTCGTGCTTGCGCCGGCGATCACGACGTTCTCCCGGCGATACCTGCCCGCCTCGCCGTCGTCGATCCCCTTCAATACCAACCCGTGAATATTCCGGATCTGCCACTCGGACAGCGTCTCCTGCTTGCCGACGATTTCTTCGACATAGAGAATCGCGTCGCGATGATTGGTGGCCTCGAAATGCTCGCGCAGCGACTTTCCGCCGACCGTAATGCCTTCGAGTACGACCTTCGTTTCCCGCAACGTCAGCGTGTTGCCTTCGATCGCATTCGAATGATAAGTCCACTCCAGCATCAACTTTTCGCGCAAAGACGCCAGCGTGTGCGGCGGAAGCGGACGCGCCGCGTCCAGCTTTGCCTTGTCGGCATCGACGGCTTCCAGCAGAAGCGATACGGACGAATCCATGAAATCACCAAAATCGACCAATGCGCGCCATTTTACTCCGCGTCGGGAATGGCGAATGGCGGAAGGCAGCAGGAGTCGAACCTACCCGGGAGTGTCTGACACCCCCAACTGGATTTGAAGTCCAGCCGTACCACCGGATACGAATGCCTTCCGTGGGGAAAAGAACCCAAAGAACAACGAGCGCCTACGCCTGAATACCCGCCCAACCGCTGTCAGGCCGCAGGAAGTGAAGATCGCGGTGGAAGCGAGTATACCCAACCCGGTCGAAGAACTCGAGAATCTGGATCGCGCGCTTGCGGCCGAGCCCCGTCGCGTCGCGGAACGTCGCGGCATCGAGCCCGCTGTCGCGCGACGGCGCGAGATGCGCGACCAGTTCCGCCAGTTCGCGCACGACGTCCGCGTGATAGAACAGGTCGCGCACGACCTGGTGCACGTCACCGCGCCGCGCAAGCTTGCGCAGCAATGCGCGCACCGCGTCCTCGGCCGCGCCCGTGTCGCGGGCCAGGTCGCGCACCCACGGCGGATCGAAGCGCCCCGCATGCAGCAGCGGCAGCAGTTGCTGCGCCAGCGCTTCCTCGCGCGGCTCCAGGCTCACCGAATGCGATGGCAGGTGCAGCCAAGGCCCGCTTCGCGCGACTTCGCCGCCGGCCACCAGCGCATCGACGAGCGCGCGCCACAGCGCATCGCCGGCGAGCGGTGCAGCCATCCGCCGCAGGCGTGCGGCATCGAGCCCCTGCTCGTCGGGCATGCGCTCGTGATACGCGCGCAGCGTGTCGATCGCCCGCATCTGCAGCGCCCGCCAGTGCGCATGCGCAATCACCGCGCCTTCAGTCGATGCGGCGTCGCGCTGCCCGATCGCCAGCGCATCGTCCGGCAACGCCAGCGCGTTCGGCGCGAAACCCGTCAGGTGCGTGAGCATCGCGCGCGGGATGCCGAGCGGCGCCTGCGCGAGCAGCGCATCGAGGCGTCCTTCGTCGAGCCATTCGGCCAGCGCATCGAGCCACGCGCGGCGCTGGGGTGTACGACGCTTGCGTGCCGGTCCGAACGGGTCGAGCACGCGGCCGCCACCGACCGTACGCGTCGCCTGCGGATTGCGGACGATGAACCGGTCGCCCGGCAGCGCAAACACCGGCTCGTCGAATACCAGCTGCACGCGCATCCGCTGGCCGGCCGCGAGCGTATCGCCGTCGAGCAGCGCGACGTGCGCGACGCGATGCAGCGTGCCGAGGTGCACGTGCAGCGGCGCCCAGTGCGTCAGCGTGAGCCCCGCATCCTCGAGCAGCGTCAGTTCGACGTCGAGACGCGGCGACGTCGCGACGAGCCGCGCATCGGCGACGGTATCGCCGCGTTCGACGTCGGCCTTGTCGACCCCGGCCAGATTCAGCGCGCAGCGCTCGCCCGCGCGGCCGGCCTCGACCGGCCGGTTCTGCGCATGGATGCTGCGCACGCGCGCCGCGCCGCCCGTGCGCACGATCGCGAGCGTGTCGCCGGTCGCGACGCGGCCCGCGAACGCGGTGCCCGTCACGACGGTGCCCTGCCCCGCGAGCGTAAACACGCGATCGACCGCGAGCCGGAACAGCCCGTCATCGCGCCGGGCGCGCCACGCGATCGCCGCGTCCGCCAGGTAACGTTTCAACGCGGCGACGCCCGGATCGTCCGCGGCCGTCGCACACGTCTCGAAGATCGGCACGCCGGCGAGCGTCGAGTCGTTCAGCCACGTGGCGATCTCGTCGCGCACGTCGGCCACGCGCGCAGGGTCGACGCGATCGCATTTCGTCAGCGCGACGGCGCCATGCGTGACGCCCAGCAGCTGCAGGATCGCGAGATGCTCGCGCGTCTGCGGCATCACGCCGTCGTCTGCCGCAATCACGAGCAGCGCGAAGTCGATCCCGCACGCGCCGGCCGCCATCGTATGAATCAGCTTCTCGTGGCCCGGCACGTCGATCAGGCCGAGCACGTCGCCGTTGTCGAGCGGCGTATACGCGTAGCCGAGCTCGATCGAGATGCCGCGCGCCTTCTCTTCCTTCAGGCGATCGGTGTCGACGCCCGTCAGCGCGCGCACCAGCGTCGTCTTGCCGTGGTCGATGTGTCCGGCGGTACCGACGATCATGCAGCGGGCCCCGTGAGCGGCACGCATTGTGCGACGAACACCGCCTCGTCGGCGGCTTCGAGGCAGCGCAGGTCGAGCCGCAGCGCATTGTCGGCCACGCGGCCGATCACCGGGCGCGGCCATTCGCGCAGCCGTTTCTCGAGCTGCGCCAGCGCACGACCGCCGCGCTTGCCGTCCGCCGTGCGCACGACGAGCCCGGCGCTCGGCAACTGGTCGACCGGCAGCGCGCCGCTGCCGATCTGGCTGAACATCGGCTCGACCGTCACGTCGAAACCGCTGCCGAGCGCGGCCTGCAGCGCCGGACGCACGCGTTCGGCAGCCTCGGCGATCTCGCGCTGCGGGCGCGTCAGCAGCCGCAGCGTCGTGAGCCGGTCACGCAGGAACTCGGGCGACTGGTAGAGGCGCAGCACCGGCTCTAGCGCCGCGAGCGTCAGCTTGCCGACGCGCAGCGCGCGCTTGAGCGGATGCTTCTTGATCTTCGCGATCAGTGCGCGATCGCCGACGATCAGGCCGGCCTGCGGCCCGCCGAGCAGTTTGTCGCCGCTGAACGTGACAACGTTTGCGCCGGCGGCAACGGTTTCCTGCACGGTCGTCTCATGCGGCAAACCCCATTGCGACAGGTCTGCGAGCGTGCCGCTGCCGAGATCGACCGCAACCGGCAACCCGTGCTCGCGCGCGAGCGGCGCGAGTTCGGCGAGCGTCGTTTCCTTCGTGAAGCCGCTGATCGCGTAGTTGCTGCAGTGAACCTTCATCAGCAGCGCGGTGCGTGGGCCGATCGCGTCCGCGTAGTCGCGCAGATGGGTGCGGTTGGTCGTACCGACTTCGCGCAGCCTGGCGCCCGCGCGGCTCATGATGTCGGGGATGCGGAATGCGCCGCCGATCTCGACCAGCTCGCCGCGCGACACGACGACTTCCCGCTTCGTCGCCAGCGACGACAGCGCCAGCAGCACGGCCGCCGCATTGTTGTTGACGACGGTCGCGGCCTCCGCGCCCGTCAGTTCGCACAACAGATCGTCGATCAGGTCGTCGCGATCGCCGCGGCGGCCCGTGGCGAGGTCGAATTCGAGGTTGACCGGGCGCGTCAGCACGTCGACCACCGCGCGCACCGCGTCGTCGGGCAACAGCGCGCGCCCGAGGTTCGTGTGCAGCACGGTGCCGGTCAGGTTGAACACGGCGCGCACCGCGCCCGCGCTCTGCGCGGCCAGCGCATGCGCGACGGCCGCGGCGATGCGCGGCTCGTCGAGCGGCTCGGCCGCAGCCGGATCGTGCTGCGCGGCGGTACGCCAGCGCTCGAGCTCGGCACGCACGGCGTTCAGCACGCGCGTGCGGCCGTAGTCGGCGAGCAGCGGTTGCAGCGGCGCCGACGACAGCACGCGCTCGACAGACGGTACGCGCGCCAGCACGGCATTCAATTCATTCAAACCGGGTTCGGTCACGTCGTGGTGGCTCCAGTCTCATGCTTCGCAGCGGGCCGGCGCCGGTGCTCGCGCACCGCGCCGGCCCGTGCCGTCAATTGGCGTCCCGCGAGACATCCGGCCACAGCAGCGGGTTCGGTGAACTGCGCTGGTAGCCGGCCTCGTTCATCAGCAGGTCGAGCGTGAGACTCGCGAGATCGTCCGCCAGCGGCTCGAACTCGTAGTCCTTGTCCTGATAGCCGATCTTGCGATAGGTCTTGCACTCGTCGCACGATTCGGCCTTGACGGCTTCGCTGCCGCCCTCGATCCCTTGATATGCGATGCCTTTCGTCGAATCGCAGTGCGAGCACTTCGTGCGCACCATGTGCCACTCGGTCGTGCACAGCCCGCATTGCAGGAAACGGTAGCCCTGGTACTGGCCGCCGACCCGCACGACGCTCGCGACCGGATGCGTGCCGCACACGGGGCACAGCCCCGGCTGGTCGAGATACGGGACGTCGGCCGGCGGAATGCGGCTGGCGAGGTCCGTCCAGACGACCTGCAGCGCGGCCATCAGGAACGGCGCGGTAGCCGGGTCGACTTCGGCGAAACGCAGCGCGAGGATCGCGTCGGCTTGCGCGTCGAGTTCGGCGGGCGCCATCAGGCGCAGCCGATCGAGCAGCTTTGCGAGCTGCGGGTTGACGAGCCCGGCGCCTTCGACGCGGTCGAGCAGTTCGTACAGCACGGCGCGCCAGCGCGGATCGCGCTCGCCGTCGAGCGCCGGCACGAGCGGCATCGAATGCTCCTGCGCACGCGCGATCGCTTCCTTCGACGGCAGCGGCAGTTCGAGCGTTTGCAGCGTCGCGTGCTGCGCATCGGCGACGGTGGCCATCAGCCGCAGGTAGCCGCTGATCGGGTTCAGGTCGGCCAGCTTGCGCAGCCGCGCGGCGCGCGCCGAGAACGCGGTGGCGCGCTCCGGCAGGCGAAAGCGCGGGATGGCCGAATGATCGAGTGTCGAGATCTCGGTCGGTTCGAGAATGCGTTGTGTCACAGATATGTCTTCCAAATAAACAAGCGCCGACGAGTCGGCGCTTCGGGCGGTTCCGACGGCTGACGGGCCGGCCCGCCGCGATCGGCGAGCCGGCCCGCTCCGGTGCGTTATTTCACGCTTTCACGGAACCACTTCGGGTGATGCTTGCGAGCCCAGCCCAGCGTGACGGTGCCGCGCACCATCGCGCCGATCGAGCCCTTCACCCACAACGCCGCGTAAATGTGCACGATGATGCTCGCGATCAGCACGAAAGCCGCCACGGCATGCACGACAGCGGCCGCGCGGATCACCCCGATCGGGAAGTAGAACGAGAAGTAGCGCCGCCAGATCACGACTCCCGACAGCAGGAGCAGCAGCAGGCACGCGACCAGCGTAAAGAATAGCAGCTTCTGCCCGGCGTTATAGCGCCCGACAGGCGGCAGCTTGTCTTCCTGGTTGGTCAGCACGTCGCCGATCTGCTTGAGCCACTGGCGATCGTCCGCGTCGAGCGCGTTGTGGTGCCAGAAGCGCACCACCAGGATCGCGAACGACACGAACATCACGAGGCCGACGAACGGATGCAGGATCCGCGTCCACTGGCCGCCGCCGAACAGCGCGGTCAGCCAGAACATCGACGGATGAAACAGCGCGAGCCCGGACAGCGCGAGCAGCACGAACGTGATCGCGGTGATCCAGTGGTTCGTGCGCTCGTTCGCCGAGTAGCGGACGATCAGGTTGGGGTCGTCGTGTTTCATTTCGCGTCCTCCTTGATGCGTCGCGCCTCGTCTTGCGCGGCCTTTTCCTCTTCGTCGCTCACCTCGTTCGGACCGACCCGGACGTAGTGGAAGAACCCGGCAAGCGCGGTCAGCGCGATGCCGGCCACCGCGAGCGGTTTCGCGATGCCCTTCCACAGCTTCACCATCGGGCTGATCGACGGGTTGTCGGGCAGCCCGTGGTACAGCGACGGCTTGTCCGCGTGGTGCAGCACGTACATCACGTGCGTGCCGCCGACGCCCTGCGGGTCGTACAGCCCCGCATGCTCGAAGCCGCGCTCCTTCAGGTCCTCGATCCGCTCGGCCGCGTGCTGCTTCATGTCCTCCTTGGTGCCGAACACGATCGCGCCCGTCGGGCAGGTCTTCACGCAGGCCGGTTCCTGACCGACCGCGACGCGGTCGGAACAGAGCGTGCACTTGTACGCGCGATGATCCTTCTTCGAGATCCGCGGAACGTTGAACGGGCAGCCGGTCACGCAATAGCCGCAACCGATGCAGTTCTCCTCGTGGAAATCGACGATCCCGTTGTTGTACTGCACGATCGCGCCCGGCGACGGACACGCCTTCAGGCAGCCCGGATCCTCGCAGTGCATGCAGCCGTCCTTGCGGATCAGCCACTCGAGGTCACCGGCCGGGTTCTCGTACTCGGAGAACCGCATGACCGTCCACGAATGCTCTGTCAGGTCGGCCGGGTTGTCGTACACGCCGACGTTGGTGCCGACCTCGTCACGCAGGTCGTTCCACTCCATGCACGCCGTCTGGCATGCCTTGCAGCCGATGCACTTCGATACGTCGATCAGCTTGGCGACACTCCCGGTCACCGGTTCGCGCACCGTGGGCGGTGGCGTCGTGGTGGCCGAGACGCGCTTGATATCCAGCGATTGCAATGCCATCTCTTTCCCCTTACGCCTTTTCGACCTTCACCAGGAACGACTTGAATTCCGGTGTATAGGAGTTGCCGTCACCCACGGACGGAGTCAGGGTATTGGCGAGATAGCCGGGCTTCGTCAGACCCTTGAAGCCCCAGTGCAACGGGACGCCGACCGTCTGGACCTTCTTGCCGTCGACCGTCAGCGGCTTGATCCGCTTCGTGACGAGGGCGACCGCGATGATGTAGCCGCGCTTGGACGACACCTTCACGCGCTCGCCGTGCGCGACGCCGACTTCCTTCGCGAGGTCTTCGCCGATCTCGACGAATTGCTCGGGCTGGATGATCGAGTTCAGCCGCGCATGCTTGGTCCAGTAGTGGAAGTGCTCGGTCAGCCGGTACGTCGTCGCCACGTGCGGGAAATCCGCCACCTTGCCGAACGACGCGCGGTCGTCCGGGAACACGCGGGCAGCCGGGTTGTTCAGCGCCTGCGGGTTGTTCGGGTGCAGCGGGTTCGCGTCGAGCGGCGTCTCGAACGGCTCGTAGTGCTCGGGGAACGGACCTTCGTTCATCCCCGCCCGGGCGAAGAAGCGTGCAACACCTTCCGGGTTCATGATGAACGGCCCCATCCCGTTTTCGGGCGATTCGTCCGCCTTGAAGTCGGGAATGTCGGCCCCCTTCCACGCGCTGCCGTTCCAGCCGATCAGCTTGCGGGTCGGGTCGAACGGCTTGCCGGCGACGTCGCACGACGCGCGGTTGTACAGGATCCGCCGGTTCGCCGGCCACGCCCACGCCCAGTTCAGCGTCTGGCCGATGCCGGTCGGGTCGGAGTTGTCGCGCCGCCCCATCTGGTTGCCGGCCTGCGTCCAGGCACCGCAGAAGATCCAGCAGCCGCTCGCGGTCGTGCCGTCGTCCTTCAACTGCGCGAACGCGGCCAGCTGCTCGCCCTTCTTCACGAGCGTCTTGGCCGGATCCTTCGGATCGGGCAGATCGGCGAGCGCCTTTCCGTTGAACTCCATCGCGAGCTCTTCGGGCGTCGGGCTTTCCGGGTTCGCGTACGGCCAGGTCAGGTTGACGATCGGATCCGGGTACTTGCCGCCGTCCTTCTGGTACATCTTGCGCATGCGCAGGAACAGCCCCGACATGATCTCGAGGTCGCTCCTCGCCTCGCCCGGCGGCTCCGCGCCCTTCCAGTGCCATTGCAGCACGCGGCTCGAACTCACGAGCGAACCGTCTTCCTCCGCGAAGCACGTGGTCGGCAGACGGAACACCTCGGTCTGGATCTTCGACGAATCGACGTCGTTGTAGTCGCCGTGATGCTTCCAGAACTCGGACGTTTCGGTCGCGAGCGGATCCATGATCACGAGCCACTTCAGCTTCGCGAGGCCGGCCGCCGTCTTCACCTTCGACGGCGACGCCGCAAGCGGGTTGAAGCCCTGGCAGATGTAGCCGTTCATCTTGCCGGCATTCATCAGCTCGATCACCTGCAGCAGGTCGTACTGCTTGTCCAGCTTCGGCAGGTAGTCGTAGCCCCAGTTGTTCTCGGCGGTCGCCGCGTCGCCCCACCAGGACTTCATGAAGCTCACGTGGAAGGCCTTGTAGTTCTTCCAGTAGCTCAACTGGTTCGGCCGCAGCGGCAGCTGCACGCGCTTCTTGATGTAGCCGTCGAAATCCTGCTCGGCCTGCATCGGCAGCGTCATGTAGCCCGGCAGCAGGTTCGACATCAGCCCGAGGTCGGTCAACCCCTGGATGTTCGAGTGGCCGCGCAGCGCGTTCATCCCGCCGCCGGCGATGCCGATGTTGCCGAGCAGCAGCTGCACCATCGCGCCGGTACGGATGATCTGCGCGCCGATCGAGTGGTGCGTCCAGCCGAGCGCGTACAGCACCGTGCCGGCGCGGCCGGGAACGGCCGTGGTCGCGAGCATCTCGCACACCTTCAGGAATTTCTCCTTCGGCGTACCGCACGTCTGCTGGACCATGTCCGGCGTATAGCGCGCGTAGTGCTGCTTCAGCAGGTTGTACACGCAACGCGGATGCTGCAGCGTCGGGTCGACCTTCACGAAGCCGTCGTCGCCACGCTCGTAGTCCCAGCTCGATTTGTCCGGGTACGCGTGCTTCTCCGCGTCATAGCCGGAATAGATGCCGTCGTTGAACGCGAAATCCTCGCGCACGATGAACGAGAAGTCCGTGTAGTTCTTCACGTACTCATGCTGGATCTTGTCGTTCGTCAGCAGATAGTTGATGACGCCGCCCAGGAAGACGATGTCGGTGCCGGTGCGGATCGGCGCGTAGTAGTCGGCCACCGAGGCCGTACGCGTGAAGCGCGGGTCGACGACGATCAGCCGCGCCTTGCGGTGCGCCTTCGCCTCCGTTACCCACTTGAAACCGCACGGATGGGCCTCGGCTGCATTGCCGCCCATCACGAGAATCACGTCCGCGTTCTTGATGTCGACCCAATGGTTCGTCATCGCTCCACGGCCAAACGTCGGGGCAAGACCTGCCACCGTCGGGCCATGTCAGACACGCGCCTGATTGTCGAATGCGAGCATCCCGAGACTGCGGATGGTCTTGTGCGTCAGGTAGCCGACTTCGTTGCTGCCCGCCGACGCGGCCAGCATGCCGGTGGTCAGCCATCGGTTGACCTTCGCACCGTCTTCCGCCGTCTCGACGAAGTTCGCGTCGCGATCGGCCTTCATCAGCTTCGCGATGCGGTCGAGCGCGTCATTCCACGAAATCGGTTCCCACTTGTCCGAGCCGGGCGCACGATACTCGGGGTGCGTCAGGCGGTTCGGGCTGTGGATGAAGTCGATCAGGCTCGCGCCCTTCGGGCACAGCGTGCCGCGATTGACGGGATGGTCGGGATCGCCTTCGATGTGGATGATGCTCGGCCGGGCGTTTTTCGCGCCGTCTCCGAGGCTGTACATCAGGATGCCGCAACCCACTGAACAGTAGGGACAGGTGTTGCGCGTTTCGACTGTGCGCGCCAGCTTGTACTGTCGGACTTCGGCAAGCGCTTCGGATGGAGAGAAGCCCATCAGGGCTAGACTCGATCCGGCAAGCGACGTAGCCGTCACCTTCAGGAACTGGCGCCGGGACATTTGTAGCATGGCTGGTCTCGGCGTTATTGTGGGGGTGAGGAAACTGAAAGGAATTATAGACAGTTCGCGCAACTATGTTCGAATCCTCGGATCAATACCGAATTGTCTGATTACCAACGATGATCCGCGTTCCGCGCGCCACCGACCCGTCATGAAACGACAGATCACCTCCGAAGCCACCCGTCTCGCGCAACAACAGGCCAACTGGGCCCTCACCGCATTCAAGCGCTTCTCGTCCGACCGCTGCTCCGCGATGGCCGCGGGCATCGCCTTTTTCTCCGCGTTCTCGCTCGCGCCGATGCTCGTGATGGTGATCGCCGTGGCCGGCTGGTTCTACGGCGACGATGCCGCGCGCGGCCAGGTGTTCGAACAGGCCCACCAGCTGATCGGCGACGACGCGGCAGCCAGCATCCAGACGATCGTGCAGAACGCGCACCGCGCGGGCGAGCGCGGCGGCCTGGCAACCCTGATCTCGTTCGCCGCGCTCGCGATCGGCGCATCGGCCACCTTCGCGTCGCTCAGCGCCGCGCTCAGCGTGATCTGGCCGGCCACCGAGAACCGCTGGTCGAGCATGCTCGGCCTCGTGCGCGTGCGGCTGATCTCGTTCGGGCTGGTACTCGGCGTCGCGTTCCTGCTGATCGTGTCGCTCGTGCTCGACACCGCGATCACGTTCGTCGGCACCTGGCTGCTGGGCAATTCGCCGTATGTGATCGTCACGAACCTCGTGCAGTTCTTCGTCGGCATCGCAGTGCTCGCGGGCGCGTTCGCGTCGTTGATGAAGTTCCTGCCCGATGCGCGCGTCGCGTGGCGCGACGCCGCCATCGGCGGCATCGTTTCCGCGATCCTGTTCTCCGGCGGCAAGAAGCTGTTCGCGCTGTACCTCGCGCACGCGGGCACCGCAAGCGCATTCGGTGCAGCCGGATCGTTCGCGGTCCTGTTGATGTGGCTGTACTTCTCCGCGATCGTGCTGCTGCTCGGCGCGGAATTCGCGGCAGCCCGCGGTAATGCGCATCGGCCGGCCGAGGATTCCGCGGCGGCCGCGTCCGCTCGAGTTGCTCAACCTGGCCACGCCGATCATCGCCCGAGCGACGACTGATTCACCCGCCGTCTGCCACCGGCCGCGCATCGATTTCGCGCGCCCGGCATACCCGGCCGCCCCTTTGCAACCCCTGTCCGCCGCGCATCGTGCGGCGTCGGCACCCTCTTGAAACGTCGGCGTGCACACACCTGCAATCGCAAACGTTTGCATGCGCTCATTTCCCTGCTGCAACGGGCCGAAACAGGGGATCTTCCGACCTGCGCATCAACTATTGAAACAATCGCGGCGCAGCAATTGTCAACTATTTCAAAAACAGGAACAGTCGCTGATGTGCTTGATATATATAGACTTTTTCCCGCTGTTACCTTTTCGAGACACTTTATTTTTTAAGCTTTCTTGCGTGTATGGCACTGAGCTATTCTCCAATCCGCAACAAATAACGATGAATCACTTGCGTGGAGAAACTCAACGATGAAGAAACTTGCTCTCTCGACCCTCTCGCTCGCCCTGCTGGGTGCCGCTGGTGCTGCTCAGGCGCAGTCGAGCGTGACGCTCTACGGCGTGATCGACACGTCGATCACGTACGTTCACGGTAACGCCGGTCAAGGTAACAATTCGTGGTCGATGGGTAGCGGCAACCTGCAAGGCAGCCGCTTCGGCCTGAAGGGTTCTGAAGACCTCGGTGGCGGCCTGAAGGCGATCTTCCAGTTGGAAAACGGCTTCAACTCGGCATCGGGCACGCTGGGCCAAGGTGGCCGCATGTTCGGCCGTCAAGCATTCGTCGGCCTGCAAAGCGACCAGTACGGTACGCTGACGCTGGGTCGCCAGTACGACCCGCTCGTCGACCTGGTCCAGGCAGTCACGGCTGACAACTACTTCGGCAGCGTGTTCGCTACGCCGGGCGACGTCGACAACAACGACAACAGCCTGCGCGTCAGCAACGCGATCAAGTACACGTCGCCGGTCTGGGCAGGCCTCCAGGTCGAAGCGCTGTACGCACTCGGCGGCGTCGCCGGCTCGACCGGCAAGGGTCAGACGTGGGCGGCAGCTGCAGCCTACAACAACGGCCCGCTCGGCGTGGCTGCGGGTTACTTCCACGCAAACAACGCGGCAGCGCTCACGGCCGGCAAGCGCGGCACCTGGACCGGTACGTCCGACGCGATCTTCGACGGCGACACGGGCACGACCTTCATCAACAACGCGTTCGTGTCGTCGACGTCGATCGGCATCGCGCAAGTGGCAGCCCAGTACGCATTCGGCCCGGTGACGGTCGGTGCCGGCTACAGCAATGCCCAGTACAAGGCTGACGGCGCCTCGACGTTCGGTACGAACCAGAAGTACAACACGGGCCGCGGCTTCGTCACGTACCAGGCATCGGCACCGCTGCTGCTGGGCGTCGGCTACATCTACACGAAGGGTAGCGGCGACAATAACGCCAAGTACCATCAGGTTTCGCTCGGCGCGGACTACTCGCTGTCGAAGCGCACCGACGTGTACCTGGTTGGCGCATATCAGCACGCAAGCGGCCACAACGCCGACGGCAGCGATGCACAAGCGTCGGTCGGCTCGTATGGCATCGCCGGCAAGAGCTCGCAGGAAATCGTCGCTCTCGGCCTGCGTCACAAGTTCTAAGAAAGTACGTTTCCGGCGTGCACGGCGTCTCCGACGCCTTGCCGCCGACCTGGAAAGCCAGCCCCGGTTTCGGCCGCGGCTGGCTTTTTTTCGTCCGTCTTCCGCGCGCCGGCAGCGCCCGCACAGGCCGGCAACCGGAACCCGGGCCCGCTGCACGCCGGCCGGCCTGCAGCGGCACCTGGCGGCTGCAAAGCGCCGGGAACACCGTTTGCGAATCGCCGCGCCGGTCGCCATCCGCGCGACGAGCGACTACCATCCGCACTGCCGGCACCGCTCGACCGGTGCGATCGCAATGTGCCGAGGCATGTCGATTTCGGCAACCGTCGTCCGTCGTCTCGATGGCGGCACGCGGTTCGCGCATCGCCCCACTCACACAGGAGATACGCCATGACGATTCAGAAGATCACGCCTTTCCTCTGGTACGCGGCGGAAGCAGAAGAAGCCGCAGCCTTCTATGCGGGCATCTTTCCGGATTCGCGCATCGTGCGCGTCACGGCGGTGCCCGGCACCGAGGGCACGCGGATGGTCGAGTTCGAGCTGTTCGGGCAGCCGTTCTTCGCGATGAGCCACCCGCGCACCGATACGTTCAACCATTCAATTTCGCTGCTGGTCAGCTGCGCCGACCAGGCGGAACTCGACCGCTACTGGAACGCCCTGCTCGACAACGGCGGCACGCCCGACGCCTGTGGCTGGCTGAGAGACCGTTACGGCGTGTCGTGGCAGATCGTTCCGGAAACGCTGATCCCGATGGTGTCGGACCGGGACACGGTCAAGGCCACGCGCGTAGCCGCCGCGATGATGCAGATGATCAAGCTCGACGATGCCGCGCTGAAGGCCGCGTACGCGGGTACGGCGGGCTGACGAAGCACGTCGCACGGCGCATGCGCGACGACGCGCCGGGTCGCCGACAGGCTTCCGGCTCGACCGCATGCGCGTGCGACTGCCGCGCCAATGCCGATGATCTTCATCGGCGTCGCCCCCAGGCCGGCCACGCGCGCGGCGTCCTCCGCTACGTCGACAGCATCGATTCGACCGTTCGCCGCGCGTAGCCGATGAATGCCGCGAGGGGTTCGCCCGACAGGATCGCCGCGTCTTCCTCGCCGCCGAGATAGGCGGCGCGCGCAGCCGCCACAACCGGCCGGTGCGTGCCCGGCAGATGCTCCAGCACCCATGCCGCAGCGACGTCCTTGGACGCGATCCTGCCGGTCGCGGCGCTGTACCAGATGCGCGCGAGCGCGAGCACCACGTTGCACTCGTCGCCGCGCCAGTCCGGTTCAGCATTCCACTGCGCGACCGTCGCCCACAGCGCGGCGACAAAATCCCGTGCCGGCACCGGCTCGAGCAGCGTAGCCGCCGGCAGGCCAGCCAGCACGACACTGCGCTGCCGCACCTTCGTCAACAGGATCGCCAGATCGTGATCGACGAGCGCCGGTTCGACAATGCCGGCCTCGAGGTCGTGACGGAGCCACTCGCCGAACTGCAGTTCGCGACGCGCCGGATGACGCCACGGCACCACTTCATCGTGCGCAACGACGGTCACTTCCAGTGCACGCATGCCGCCGGCGCGACCGGGCGGCGCCGACACGGCGAGCAAGTCGAGCATCAACGCGCGCCGCGTCGATTCGTCGGGCCGGGCCGACACCGTCACCAGCAGGTCGACATCGCTGCGCGGCTTCAGTCCGCCGTCGAGCGCCGATCCGAACAGGTGGATCGCCTTCAGCGTCGCGCCAAGATGCCGTGCGATCGTGTCGCACGCGGCAGCGACCTGGGCTGCGATTTCGTCAGGGATGGTTTCGGTCACGATGCACGTGCGTCGCGATGCGTACGCAACCGGCATAGCGCGCGCGACGGGTTGCAGCGGATCTGCTGCAAGCACGCAGCGGATTGCCGTTCGTCATCGCGCGTGCGCGGCGCGTCTTCCGTCGTGCGTCACGCGTCGAACCGGACCTTCCGCCATTTCATCGCTTCGCTGCTTCGCGATTTGCGCAGCGCAATAAAAATCCCCGTACGCTTTCGCGTACGGGGATCGTCGGACATCGCAACGGCTGCCGACATGCATTCGGCAACCGCTGCGCGGCATTACGCCGCTGCGTCCTTCAGCTTCTTCAGCGCACGTGCCTTCACGCGCACGCTGGCCGGCTTCGCCGGGAACCAGCGCTCTTCGCCCGTGAACGGATCCTTGCCGAAGCGCTTCTTCTTCGCCGGCACGACTTGCGCCGTGATCTTCAGCAGACCCGGCAGCGTGAACTCGCCCGCGCCCTTCTTGTGGACCGAGCCCAGCACGACGTTCTCGAGTGCGACGAGCACTGCCTTGACCGCCTTCACCTCGACAGCTGCGCGCTCAGCGATGTGCGTTGCGAGCGATGCCTTCGTGAACTTGTCCTTCAGCGGCGTCGGAGCGGCCGGTGCCGCCTTCGCGACAACCTTCTTAGCCACTACTTTCTTCGCGGGCGCAGCCTTTTTGGCAGCCACTTTCTTGGTGGCGGGTGCGGCAGCCTTCTTGGCCACCTTTTTTGCGGAAGTCGCCATGTTTCTCCTACCAGGTGTGGTCGTTGGATACACGAAGCGTGCAACGCGCGCGCTTCAACGCCGGATTCTACAAGCGCCTTGACGCTTCGTGCAGTACTTTTATGCGTTTTCGCGGGGTTTCCCGCAGGTTTTTTTGCATGCGATCGATTTCATCGACGCTCCAGCATCAAAAAACGCCTTCACGTAGGCACCCGAATGCGAATTACGTTCGATATTTGCGCACCTATACTGGGCTCGCTCAATGCCCGGATGCCTCAATGCGCGAAGCCAGATACGTCAAAGGACTCGACGGCCTGCGAGCCCTCGCCGTCATCCTCGTTTTCCTGTCCCACAAGGGCCACGTCCTTGCCGTCGACGTCGGCAAGCTTGGCGTGTGGACGTTTTTCCTCATCAGCGGATTCCTGATCGTCGGCGAGCTGCATCGCAACCGCGAGGCGGTCGAGCGCGGCACCATGACGCGCCGCCACGCGCTCGCGCTGTTTCTCGCGAAGCGCGCGCTGCGGATCTTTCCCGTCTATTACCTGCTGCTCGCCGCGCTCGCGATCGCGCATGCGCTGTTCTACCAGCGCGGCGTCAATCTCGGGCTCGCGTGGCACGCGGCGTTCCTGTCGAATTACTGGATCGGCGCCGTCAAGGACGGCTGGCCGGGCTCCACGTCGCACTTCTGGAGCCTCGCGGTTGAACAGCAGTTCTATCTGATCGCGCCGCTCGCGCTGCTCGCGGTGCCCGCCGCGCGCCACGTCGCGCTCGGCATCGCGGCCATCGTGCTGTGCGCGCTCGCGCATCTCGCGCTCTACCTGTGCGACGCGTCGCCGGTGCTGATCTACGCGTTTTCCCCGTGGAATTTCGCGCTGATCGCGCTCGGCGGCGTCGGCGCGATGGCGCTCGCCGATCGCGGTGCGGCCGCCGTGCGCCGCGTTCCGCCCGGCTGGCTCGGCGCGGCCGGCGTAGCGTTCTTCCTCGTGCTGCCTGCATGCACGACCTTGCCCGACACGATCGCGGGGCTCGCGGATCTCGGCCTGTCCGCGTCGCTCGGTGCGCTGCTGCTGTGGATCGTCAGCGAACCCGAGCATCCGGTCGTGGCGCTGCTCGACCGGGCGCCGCTCGCCTATCTCGGCACGATCAGCTACGGCTTCTACCTGTTCCACAACCTGATTCCGGCGCGTTTCGGCGTACTGCCCGCGCACGTCGCGCACGTGGCCATACCTGAAATCGTCCGCGACACGCTATCCGAACTGCTGCAGTTCGCGCTCGCCGTGCTGCTCGCGCACCTGTCCTGGCGCTATCTCGAAAAGCGGCTGCTCGATTTCAAGAAGCCGGTCGCTGCGATGCTGGCCCGGCATTTCGTCGCTCGGCCGAGCACGTCGGCACGTTGAACCCTGCACGGACGCGGCAACGGTTGAGCTGAGAAACGGCGCTTCAAGCCCCGCCCCGGAGCTGACACTCAACACTCCAGCGATCGCGGCATCGACCGGCGCCGGCAAACCCGATGCGGTCACGAACATCGACGTGCATCGCGCAATCGAACCGCCGATCCCGTCATCCGGCGCCCGCCGCGACACCGGTTTCAGCCGTGACGTCCGTTCTCGTCGGAGCGCCCCGCCCCGCACGCAGCCCCGATCCTGAAGCCGATCCGCTACCCCACACACCCCGACGGCACGCACCGCGATCGTGCACTGGCGCACCCGCACACGCAAAAAAGCCCCGGCGCGCGAGCGGCCGGGGCCAACGGAACAACCACCACCTGAAACAACGGAGCGCGCGGCTGCTTAGGCGACAGCAGCCAGCGCGGGCAAGCAGGTACGCAGGTAGGCCTCGAATTCGCGGCTCACTTCCGGATGCTGGAGCGCGAGTTCGACGGTGGCCTTGAGATAGCCGATCTTGCTGCCGCAATCGAAGCGCGTGCCGTAGTAGCGATACGCGAGCACCTGCTCGTTCGCGAGCAGCGACTGGACCGCATCGGTCAGCTGCAGCTCGCCGCCGGCGCCCGGCTTGAGCTTGCGCAGATGATCGAAGATCGTCGGCATGAACACGTAGCGGCCGACCACGCCGAGATTCGACGGCGCGTCCTCGGGCGCGGGCTTCTCGATGATGCCCGACAGCTTGATGATGTCCTCTTCCCATTCGCGGCCTTCGACGACGCCGTACGAGCGGCTGTCGTCGCGCGCGATCGTCTCGACCCCGATCACCGAGCTGTGATAGTGGTCGAACACGTCGACGAGCTGCTTCAGCACCGGTTGTTCGCCGTGCAGCAGGTCATCGGCGAGGATCACCGCGAACGGCTCGCCATGCACCAGCTTCTCCGCGCACAGCACCGCGTGACCGAGGCCGAGCGCTTCCGGCTGGCGCACGTAGAAGCAGTTCACGTGGCTCGGCTTGATGCTGCGCACGAGTTCGAGCAGCTTGTCCTTGCCCCGCGCCTCGAGCTCGGCCTCGATCTCATAAGACTTGTCGAAGTGATCCTCGATCGCGCGCTTGCTGCGCCCGGTGACGAAGATCATCTCGGTGATACCGGCGTTGATCGCTTCCTCGACCGCGTACTGGATCAGCGGCTTGTCGACGACGGGCAACATTTCCTTCGGGCTCGCCTTCGTTGCCGGGAGGAACCGCGTGCCGAGACCGGCGACGGGGAACACGGCCTTGGTGACTTTCAACATGTTCGCATCCTGATTGCGTTGACTGCGCCGCGTCGACCCGCGACCCGGCGCGATTGTGTTCCGAACGGCATATCGAGAATCGACGGTACTGCCAATTCGACTCCGCTCATTTTCGATATGGACTGATTGCCCAATGATTCCGGAAAAAATATAATCCTTTCAACCCGGTCGATATTGCCGAACCGAGTGCCGAGGCAGAAACAAATTACCGATTTTCCAGATACAAATTCTTACGATTCGAATTCCTCGATATAGGGCACGCCGCCCCGTTCGAGACCCGGGCGAATCGGTTCGTTCTTCAGCGCCTCGCGGTACGCCGACAGCACGGCCATGACCAGCAGTACTGCAGCGCTCGCGATCCAATGCATGTCCATCTTGCCGCTCCTTGCATCATTCAACTGGAGCTTCAAACTATCAGAAAAAAATCGGTAAATAATTGACCCGCCTCGCGGAACCGCTTTCCGAACACGATAAATCCATGATGTGGAATTCCAATATTTCCCGGCGAGATTTTTTTATTCATTGATCGAATTCTTGCGCATTACGATTGGATGAAACTTCCCGTCCATCCGTCGCAAGGAATCGAATCGCATGCAAGCTTTCAGCGGATCGTCTCTGACCGCGCCGCCCGTCGCCGATCACAAGGAACACGTAATCGACGCGATGCGCGGCTTCGCGGCGCTGCTCGTCGCCTATTTCCACTGCCGCCAGGTCGTCTGGGTCGGCATGCAGAGCTTCCATCACGCTTACGGCCACGCGCTGACCCCGAGCGCGATCGCCGGCTACCTGACCTTCCCGTTCGCGTGGGGCTCCGCCGGCGTGCCGATCTTCTTCGTGATCAGCGGCTACTGCATCCACCGCAACGCGGCCCTCAAGCTCGCGGCCGACCCATCGTACCGGCTCGACGCGCCGAACTTCTGGGTGCGCCGGTTCGCGCGCATCTACCCGGTGCTGCTCGCCGCGCTGCTGTTTACACTCGCACTCGACTCGGTCAGCCTGCAGATCGAGCCCGTCAGCCACAAGATCCGCGACGTCGGCCTCGTCGCGTTCCTCGTGAACCTGTTCTCGCTGCAGGGCGTCGCCGGCTACACGTACGGGTCGAACGGCGCGCTGTGGACGCTGTCGCTCGAAGTGCAGTTCTATGCGATCTACCCGCTGCTGTTCGCGGTCCGCCGGCGCATCGGCATGCCGGCGGTCGTGGCCGCGGTCGCGCTCGTCAACCTCGCGTCGGCGTGGCTGCTCGAACGGCACGACCTGCAGTTCTTCACGTCGTACTGGCTGTCCTGGACGATCGGCGCATGGATCGCCGACGTGCGCGCGCAGCCGGCACGCGGCGCGGCCACCGTGCCGTCGCGCGCGTGGTACGGCGCGGCTGCCGTGCTGCTGGCCGCCGGCTGCGGCGCGTTCCATTTCGGCCAGTACGGCGCATTCCAGCTGTGGTCGGCCGGCTTCGCGTGCTTCCTGTACCGCGCGCTCGCCCGTCCGCCGCGCCCGACGCCGCCGCTGCGCGTGCTGAGCTGGTTCGGCGACTTCAGCTACTCGCTGTACCTGATCCACCTGCCGCTGTTCGTCTGCCTCGGCTCGGTGCTGTTCCATTCCGAGCTGCAGCTGTCGATCTGGCCGTCGTTCGCGTTCATGGCCGTCGCGATCCCGGTCGCGTATGTGTTCTACCGCATGTTCGAACGGCCCGCGATGACGTGGTCGGCCAGCTTCAAGCCGGCTCGCCCTGCTCGGGTCGTTACGCCGGCGCCCGAACGGGCCGTTTGATCCGGCCGGGAAGCTTTCCGGAGCCCTCGCGCGGCGGTACGCTGCGCGGGGGCTTTTTCACGGCCTGAGTGCGCCGGCGTGGCGGGTTGGCATGCGTGGGTAGCCTGCCGGTCCCGGGCCGCGCTACGGCCCGCCTGAGCCCCGCTCGACCGACTTTCACCGGGGACCGCCTGGGCACGGCCTTCTGGCGTCACCTTCTGGCGTCACCTTCTCGCGTCGCCAACTATTCCCTCCCAATCGACGACCGGCCAAGCACGCGCCCCAAACAACGCACGACAACCTGCCCCCCCCCCCCCCCGCCAAACGACCCCGGCCGCCAGAAAAAAATCCCCCCCACCGGCC
>NZ_PTXM01000033.1:0-66780 GCF_004343765.1 Burkholderia sp. SRS-25 | reverse complement strand
TGGGGACTAGATCCCCTTGAAGGGTCGTTCGAGACCAGGACGTTGATAGGTCAGGTGTGTAAGCGCAGTAATGCGTTCAGCTAACTGATACTAATTGCCCGTAAGGCTTGATCCTATAACAAGTCTGCCTTGTAGATCGGCGCCGTGCGACAGCACCGGCCGCGATCCAAAGCGACAAGTTGGATTCTCGTGTGTGATACACACAACTCAAGATTACTGCTTCTTCCAAGATTGGTTGCGCTGCGAAGCCAGCGCAACAACCCTCTTTGCCTGATGACCATAGCGAGTCGGTCCCACCCCTTCCCATCCCGAACAGGACCGTGAAACGACTCTACGCCGATGATAGTGCGGATTCCCGTGTGAAAGTAGGTAATCGTCAGGCTCCCTAAGCCAGAAACCCCCGCTCGAAAGGCGGGGGTTTTTGCATTGGCGCGGCGGAAATGCGTGGGGGACCGGGATGGACGGCCGGCCGGCTTGGTAAAGCTCCGCGGCACTCCTACCTCCAGGCACGTTTTGCTGCACCGCACGTCAATCTGGCGAGACTGAGGCGTGGAATGCGTCGATCCAGGCCTTCAATGTTCTCGGCCCTTGGCTGCACCGCACGTCAATCTGGCTGGAATCGGAGCGTCGAATGGGGCGACTCAGGTCCCCACTGCGCTCGAGCGATCTGCAGCGCTGCGCTAATGAGATCTCCCTATGCTCTCCCTGTACCACACATCAATCGGCTCCCAGTAGTCCGCATCAGACGTCGATTCAATTAGACGTCGATTTCTCCAGAATGACAGTGGAATGGCTGATGATGCGCGACGTTTGTCGAAAATGGCTGGCGATTGATGTGTCCGGGCAAATGGCATCTTGAACCATCTACCGGCCCTTCGACACGATGCATCGACGTAATCATCGGCGCACACTATGAACTCAGCGCCAAATCGTCATAAAAATCTATGCGCATAAATTCCATTCGCGCGACAGGCCCGGCAGAGCGGGGAGCATGCCCTTCGGAGTAATATCGCCATTCGTCCCGATTCCCGGCGTTTCCAGGCAACCGCCGGCGGTCGGTATCCTCCGTATTCCGTCTCCCGCACCGTTCATGACTGACAGCCCTGCCCAAGGTGGTCGGACGACCGACTTCTTGCCGTATCTCGTCGCCGCAACGTTCTTCATGGAGTACCTCGACACGACCGTGATCGCGACCGCGCTGCCGCAAATGGCGCGCTCGTTCGGCGTCGGGCCGAACGCGCTGAGCCTCGGAATGACGGCCTACATGCTGGCGCTTGCCGTATTCATCCCGATCAGCGGCTGGATCGCGGACCGCTATGGCTCGCGCACGGTGTTCGCCAGTGCGATCGTCGTCTTTACCGGTGCGTCCGTGCTGTGCGGGTTGTCCGAGGGTGTCGTGACATTCACCGCTGCGCGCCTGCTGCAAGGCGTCGGCGGGGCGATGATGGTGCCGGTCGGGCGGATGATCGTCGTTCGCAGCACCGAGAAGGCAAAGTTGATGCGCGCGATCGCGACGATCACTTGGCCAGGTATCGTCGCTCCTGTCGTCGGGCCGCCGATCGGCGGCTTCATCACGACCTATGCGTCGTGGCGATGGATCTTCCTGCTGAACGTCCCGTTCGGGATTGCGGCATTGGTCTGCACCTGGCTGATTGTCCGGAACACGCGAGCAGACGAGCAACGGCCACTCGATTGGGTTGGTTTCGTGCTCGCCGGGGGCGCGCTGACCTGTCTGCTGATCGGCACCGAAGCGGCCGGCCAGCAGGACGTCCACTTTACGCGTGCGGCAGTCCTGGTGGGCGCGAGCGTGCTGTTCGGCATTGCCGCATGGTGGCATGCGCAACGTTGCACACATCCGCTGCTCGACTTCACCACATTGAAGGTACCGACGTTCTCGGTGACGGTGATCACCGGGTCGATCACGCGGATGGCCATCAATGCCGTGCCATACCTGCTGCCGCTGTTGTTCCAGATCGGCTTCGGGTTGTCGCCATTCCAGTCCGGCCTGCTGCTGCTCGCAAGCGCGCTCGGCAATCTCGGGATGAAGGCGGGAACGTCGTGGATTCTCGATCGCTTTGGCTTCCGGCGCGTTGCGCTCGTCGACGTGACGATAGTCGGACTGTTCACGATCGCATGCGGCTGGCTGACCGCATCGACGCCACTTGCGATCACGCTATTCGTCGTATTCGTCTACGGACTGACGCGGTCGATGCAGTTCACGACGCTCGCGACGCTGGCCTATGCGGATATCCCGGCCCGGCAGACAAGCGCGGCCAGCACGCTGTGGAGCGCGGCTCAGCAGATGACGATCGGGATGGGCATCGCGTTCGGTGCGTTGTCGCTTCGACTCGCGGCGCTGGTGCGGGGCGATGCGGCCGGCATGCACTACGTGCTTGACGACTTCCGCTGGGCGTTCGTCGCGGCGGGTGTGCTCGCGTTGCTGACGTTGCCGGGTTACGCACGGCTCGCTTCCGATGCGGGCGACCGGCTGCGGGCGAATGTGGCGCGCGGGTAGGCCGCGTTTTCTGTCGACTGTGTGCTGCGACAGGGAAGTGCCGGAGCGCTCCGTCGCTCACTTTGAACGTGGGTCCGACGTGTAGCGACAGTTCGACGGGAAGCGGAAACGGTCATCTGCCACGGTGGATGAGTGAAATGATTGCGCGGTGATTCCCGCTTGCCAGGAATCCCGATCGATCTCGCGCGATCGACACGTCGGATGCGCGATTTTTCCGCGCGGATCCGACGGTGTGACGAATGGCGCGACAACGTCGTGCTCGCCCGGGGCGCAGTTACAGCGCGTCATGGAAGATGATGCCGACCGTGTGGCGGTGGCCGCTCCGGATCCGGCTGACGCCGTGGCGCAGGTTGACGCGATAGACGCCGCGCGTTCCCTGCACGGGCCTGCCGTGCACGGCGAAGATGACGGCGTCGCCTTGTGTCAGCGGCACCACTTCCGCGCGCGACTGCATGCGTGGTCGCTGTTCCGTCAGAACGAATTCGCCACCGGTGAAATCACGGCCCGGCGCCGACAACAGGACCGCGACCTGAAGCGGAAACACGTGCTCGCCATACAGGTCCTGATGAAGGCAGTTGTAGTCGTCGGCGCCGTATTGCAGGATCAGCGGCGTCGGTCGCGTTTGTCCTGTCGCATGGCAGCGATCGAGGAAGGCCGCGTGGTCTGCCGGATAGCGGACGTCGATCCCCAGTGCCTTGTTCCAGCGATTCGCGATTGGCGCGAGATGCGGATAGATCGTCGCACGCAGCTCGGCGATGATCGTGGGGAGCGGATACGCGAAATACTTGTATTCGCCGCGACCAAATCCGTGCCGTGCCATCACGACGCGCGAGCGATAGAGCGCATCGTGAGGATAGAGCGACGCCAGCGCCGCGCATTCGCTTGCCGAGATCAGGCCCGGCACGCGCGCGCATCCGTAGCGATCGAGATCGGCATCGACCGTCGCCCAGTCGATTGCGTCGACGCGTTGCGCGATTTCCAGCGATTCGACGGCAGGTTGCAGGTCGGCAATGTTCATGGGCGTTCCTCGTTTCGTCAGCAATGTGGCGCCATATAGTTGTGCGGATGCTTTGGCCACGTCGTCCGCACGATGGAGCCTACGGCAAATGTTGATGAGCCCAGTCTATGGGTGTACTTGTGCCGGCGCGCTCCAGATCTTGCGCTTCAATTCGGGAAACGAAGTGGCGCTCGCGACGGCATGGACGCACCGGATGCCTCGGCGAGGCTAATCGGAGAGACGGAGAGACGAGGGACGACTCTTCCGCAGCAGGTAGCCGGCTCCTGCCAGCCACCCGCCGCATCACCGCTTACGCCACCGACCGGAACAACCAATAGAGCCCGCCGGCAAGCACGATCGACGCCGGCAGCGTAAGCACCCACGCCAGCATGAGGCTGCGCACCGTGCCCCATTGCAAGCCCGATCCGTTCGCCGCCATCGTGCCTGCGACGCCCGACGACAACACGTGCGTCGTCGACACCGGCAATCCGTACACGTCGGCCGCGCCGATCGTGAGCATCGCGACGAGTTCGGCCGACGCGCCCTGTCCGTACGTCAGATGCTGCTTGCCGATTTTCTCGCCGACGGTCACGACGATCCGCTTCCAGCCCACCATCGTGCCGAGGCCCAGTGCGATCGCGACCGCAACCTTCACCCACGTCGGAATGAACTTGGTCGCGTGGTCGAGCTGCTTGCGATAGTTGTCGATCGCGAGCTTGTCGTCGGCGGCGAACGCGGGCTGACCGGACTTCTCGATCAGGCGGATTGCTTCGGATACCAGATACATCGTGTTGCGCACGTTGTCGACGTCGCGTTGCGGCACGGCCGCCATCGAGCCCGATGCACCGACCGCGGTCGCGAGCGACGTGGACAACTGCTGAACGGCGGGGATCACGGCCGGCGTCAGTTCGCGATGCTGTACGTAAAGCTCGACGTCGGCACGCGGGTTCGCGGACGGTGCAACGCCGTTCGTGTACTTCCCGAACGTCACGGCTGCCTGGTTCGCGACCGCCACGAAGGTCTGTGTCTCGGCCGGCGTGACGGCCTTGTTCAGCGCATACGCGGTCGG
Organism: Burkholderia sp. SRS-25; assembly: GCF_004343765.1. Classification (NCBI taxonomy): domain Bacteria; kingdom Pseudomonadati; phylum Pseudomonadota; class Betaproteobacteria; order Burkholderiales; family Burkholderiaceae; genus Burkholderia; species Burkholderia sp. SRS-25. Next base: position 62,199 of record NZ_PTXM01000033.1, on the reverse strand, counting down.
CACCGTGCCGATCAGGATCAGCATGATGAGCCCCATCCCTTTCTGGCCGTCGTTCGAGCCGTGCGCGAACGACACGCCCGTGCAAGTCAGGATCAGCAGGCAGCGAATCCAGAACGGCGGCGGCTGGTCCTTCGGCGGCTCCTTGTACAGCTCCGGAATCCGCACGAGGGTTTTCAGCACGAGCAGCAGCAGCGCCGCGCACAGGAAGCCGACGAGCGGCGAGAGCAGCAGCGACTTGCCGACGCCGAGCGCCTGGCCCCAGTCGACGCCGCTCGTGCCGGACGGTCCGTGCATCAGCTGGTTCATCAGCCCGACGCCGATGATCGACCCGATCAGCGTATGCGAGCTCGACGACGGCAACCCGAAATACCAGGTCGCGAGATTCCATACGATCGCGGCGATCAGCAGCGCGAACACCATTGCGAAGCCCGCACCGCTGCCGACCTGCAGGATCAGCTCGACCGGCAGCAGTTGCAGGATGCCGAACGCGACGGCGCCGCTCGAGACCATCACGCCGAGGAAATTCCACATGCCCGACCAGATCACCGCGACGTTCGGCGTCAGCGAGTGCGTGTAGATCACGGTCGCTACCGCGTTCGCGGTGTCGTGGAAACCGTTGACGAATTCGAAGCCGAGCGCGATCAGCAGCGCGGCACCGAGCATCAGGTACGGGAACAGCGATCCTTCGCGCATCGGCGACAGATCGTCGACCAGGTGCGTGGCGATATAGACCGCACCGATCGCGAGCACCAGCAGGAAGACGACGTAGCCGAGCTGTTTGGTGCGCTCGACGGAGCCCGAATTGTTCCGGGCAGACGAAGCAGGTTGATTCATGACGGTATCTCGTGAGGGAACCGCGACCGATCCTAGCTTTGGCTAGCAGTCAGTTTGATGACAGCAGGGACAACGAACGGAATGTCTTGCCGCGATGTAAGGTGAACATCGCCAGGCAATGGCGATACGACGCGACACGTCGGCTTGTGTCGTGGTCGATATCGCAAACGCGACATGGCAGGCGGCTACGTCGCCATGTCGCGCCGATCGTCGCGCTCGTGATCGTGCCGAACATCCAGTACCCGGCCAATCCGCGGTCGGTCGGCGAGCCCGACACGATCGGCTATCGCACGGGGTTGTTCTGCCTGACGATCGCGATCCCGGTCGCGACGATGGTGTTCTCGGTCCGCGTGCGCCGCCATCTGCTGGCGAAGCTCGGGCAGTGGAACGCGTCGATCGTCGTCGGGCTCGTGTTCGTCGCGATCATCGCGGCCATGCAGATCGGGCTGCCGTCGGTCAGCGAGTTGCCGGCCGGTTTCCCGGCGGCCTTGCTGTGGAAGTTCCGCGTGGCGGCCATCGGCATGCAGGTGATCATGTGGACGACGATCGGCCTGCTGTGCGGCGCGTGGGTCGAGTGCGGCGAACGCGTCGGCATGCGCGCCGCCTGACGCAAGCGCAACGGAGCGCGCCTAGCGCAGCATGCGTGGCGCGCTCCATGTCGATTCGCGCGCCAGCGCGACGAACGCGGCCAGATAGTCGACCGACGCATCCGCGTCGCGGATGCCGAGGAAGATCTGCTTCGCGATTCCCTTCTTGCCCAGCTTGACCGGCACGACCGGCATCCGGTCCGCGTATTCGTCGGCAAGCCATCTCGGCAGCGCGGCGACGCCGCGCTCGCTCGCCACCATCTGCAGCATGATGTCGGTCGTTTCGATCGACTTGTGCCGCCTCGGCACGATGCCGGCCGGCGTCAGGAACTGGTTGTAGATGTCGAGCCGGTCCGTTTCGACCGGGTAGGTGATCAGGATCTCGTCGGTCAGCTGCTCTGGCGTCACATAGTCGGCGTTCGCGAACCGGTGTGAATCGGCGACCACCAGCACCTGCTCGTAGTCGAACACGGGATCGAAGCGCAGGCCCGGCTTGTTCAGCGGATCGGGCGTCACGAGCACGTCGATGTCGTAGCCGAACAGCGCGCCGATGCCGCCGAACTGGAAGCGCTGCTTCACGTCTACGTCGACGTCGGGCCAGCGCGACAGGTACGGCGACACGACCTTCAGCAGCCACTGGTAGCACGGGTGGCACTCCATCCCGATGCGCAGCGTGCCGCGCTCGCCCTTTGCGTACTGCTTCATCCGCTCCTCGGCGAGCTCGAACTGCGGCAGCAGCCGATGCGCCAGCTTCAGCAGATACTGCCCGCCCTGCGTGAGCCGCAGGCCGCGACCCTCCCGATCCCAGATCGGTGTGCCGAGCTGCTGCTCGATTTTCCGGACGGTATGGCTGAGCGCCGATTGCGTGAGGTGCAGCGCGTTGGCGGCCGCGGTCAGCGAGCCTTGACGCTCGACCTCACGAATGACGACGAGATGGAATCGTTCCAGCATGGATATCGCTCGCGCAACAGATACATGAACAGTATTAATGGATGAATGAAATAATGCCATTTTATTTCATGTGTTGAAATCCCTATCATGGCTGCCGGACATTCAATTTCCCTTCTGGACGGCAGCTCATGGTCACGACACACAACCTCGGTTTTCCGCGCATCGGCGCGAAGCGCGAACTCAAGTTCGGTCTCGAACGCTACTGGAAAGGTGAATCGTCACGCGACGAGCTGAGGGCGCTTGGCGCCGAGTTGCGCCAGCGTCACTGGAACGATCAGCGCGGCCTGGACCTGGCGCCGATCGGCGACTTCGCGTTCTACGATCAGGTGCTGGACATGAGCTTCACGCTCGGCAACCTGCCGAAGCGCGTGCAGGGTTTCCACGGCGACGGGCTCGACAACTATTTCCGTGTCGCGCGCGGCCGTTCGGCGCAGTCGGCGGACGCGCATGCCGCGTGCTGCGGCGGCGTCGCGGCCGGTGAAATGACGAAGTGGTTCGATACGAACTACCACTACATCGTGCCGGAATTCCACGCGGACACGAACTTCTCACTCGATCCGTCGCGCCTGCTCCAACAACTGGCGGAAGCGCAGGCGCAAGGCGTGGCCGCGAAGCCGGTGATCCTCGGCCCCGTCACGTATCTGTGGCTCGGCAAGGCGAAGGACGATTCCGACCGCCTCGCGCTGCTGCCGAAGCTGCTGCCGGTGTACGGCGCGCTGCTCGACACGCTGACCGCACAGGGCGTCGAATGGGTGCAGATCGACGAGCCGATCCTCGTCACCGAACTCGATGCCGAGTGGCAACAAGCCTTCGAGACCGCGTACGCCGCGCTCGAAACGCGTCGCATCAAGGTGCTGCTCGCGACGTACTTCGGCCAACTGCAGGGCAATCTGGCGCTCGCGAGTTCGCTGTCGGTCGACGGCCTGCATGTCGATGCGATCAGCGCACGCGACGAAGTCGCCGCGCTGGTGCGTGAACTGCCGGCCGGGCGCGTGCTGTCGGTGGGCGCGATCAACGGCCGCAACATCTGGAAGACCGACCTGAACGCGACGCTCGACTGGCTCGAGCCGCTCGCGAAGCAACTGGGCGATCGCCTGTGGCTCGCGCCGTCGTGCTCGCTGCTGCACGTGCCGATCGATCTCGCGAGCGAGGAGAAGCTCGATGCGGAAATCCGTTCATGGCTCGCGTTCGCGCTGCAGAAGCTCGACGAGCTGAAGGTACTCGCGACCGCACTGAACGAAGGCCGCGACGTGGTGGCCGATGCGCTGGCCGCGAACGCCGCCGCGATTCATTCGCGTCGCCATTCGCCGCGCGTGAACAACCCGGTGGTGAAGGCCGCGATCGCCCGGATCGATGCGCAGCTCGGCAACCGCGTGAGCCCCTATACGGAGCGCGCGCCGAAGCAGTCGGCACGCCTGAACCTGCCGGCGTTCCCGACGACGACGATCGGTTCGTTCCCGCAGACCGGCGAAATCCGCCAGGCCCGCAGCCAGTTCAAGGCTGGTACGCTGGATGAAGCCGGCTACCGCGCGGCGATGCAGGCCGAGATCGAGCGCAGCGTCCGCGAGCAGGAATCGCTCGAACTCGACGTGCTCGTGCACGGCGAAGCCGAGCGCAACGACATGGTCGAATACTTCGGCGAGCAGCTCGACGGCTACGCGTTCAGCCAGTTCGGCTGGGTGCAGTCGTACGGTTCGCGCTGCGTGAAGCCGCCGATCCTGTTCGGCGACATCAGCCGCCGGAAGGCGATGACGGTCGAATGGATCACGTACGCGCAGTCGCTGACGAACAAGCCGATGAAGGGCATGCTGACCGGCCCGGTGACGATCCTGAACTGGTCGTTCGTGCGCGACGACCAGCCGCGCTCGGTGTCGTGCTACCAGCTTGCGCTGGCGATCCGTGAAGAAGTGCTCGATCTCGAGAAGGCCGGCGTGCGCGTGATCCAGATCGACGAGGCTGCGCTGCGCGAAGGGCTGCCGCTGCGCCGCGCTCAGTGGGACGAGTACCTGAAGTGGGCGGTCGAATCGTTCCGCATCACCGCGAACGGCGTACAGGACGATACGCAGATCCACACGCACATGTGCTATTCGGAGTTCAACGACATCATCGCGTCGATCGCCGACATGGATGCGGACGTGATCACGATCGAGACGTCGCGCTCGGACATGGAGCTGCTCGATGCGTTCGACGATTTCAAGTATCCGAACGAAATCGGGCCGGGCGTGTACGACATTCATTCGCCGAACATCCCGACGCAGGAGCACATCGTCGGCCTGATGAAGAAGGCGGCCGAGCGGATTCCGGCGGAACGCCTGTGGGTGAACCCGGACTGCGGGCTGAAGACGCGCCAGTGGGCGGAAGTGATTCCGGCGCTGACGAACATGGTCGCCGCCGCGAAAACGCTGCGCAACCCGGTGCAATAACGCGCGACGGTCGCGTGCCGGCCGCGGCGATCGATGATCGGGCGGGGCGGCCGGCGGCGTGATTCATTCCGTGACGGGCTGGCCCCGTGTCACGGGCAATGCGCGATGATCGATGCACCGCGCGCGCGGCGCGTCGGCCGGATCGGCACGATCGAATCGGCGTCGGTCAGTACGGTCAGCATCGCGCCGTACGTGTTGAGCGCGATGATCGGCAGGAAGCCGACCAGCGAGACGATCGCGATCAGCTTGCCGAGGCCCGGCATGAGTGACGTGCCGACGTCGTTCATCGCGACCAGCGCATCGGCCGCGTGCAGCTTCTGCGCGAGCCACGTGCCGAGGCCGATCATCCAGGTGCCCGATAGCGACGCGCCGGCGAAGATCACTGCGATCAGCTTTGCACGGTTCGGGTTTTTCGCAGATAACGCGAATGGTCCGACACATACGGTGCATACGAAATGTTGTAGCTCGAAGCCGATCGAGATCGTGAAGAAATGGAAGTTGCCGAGGAACCAGAACGGCCCCTGGCTCGCGAGTTTCGCGTGGCGCTCGTGTTCGGGAATGTAGTCGATCGAGTGGTGCTCGATCGCGAGGCCAGCCGATTCGGTGCGGCCGAGATCGAGGGTGTCCGGGCGGGGCATGATGGCTTGTCTCCTTGGTCGTGCGCGGTTCGGCAGTGCGACCGCGTGCGCCGGCCTGCCGCGACGCCTTCGTGGCAAGCGATGAATGGATTGGAGCGGGAGGCGGTGCGACGCACCGCCGGGGCGCGCAATGAAAAACGGGCAGGCGAGGTGCCTGCCCGTTGCGGGACGTTACGCGGCGCGTACGCCGCGCGGCAGTGTTTCTTCCGTCCGGTTCGCGGACCCCGCATCGTCGATGCTGACGCGGCGCGAGATCAGCCACACGCACAACGACGACAGGATCGCGGCGCTCGTGTACTGGAGCGCGAGCGGCCACCATTGCGGTGCGGTGTTCTGCGCGATGATGGTCGCGACGAGCGGCGTGAGGCCGCCCGCGAGCGCGCCGCACACCTGATACGCAATCGAAATCGCCGTGTAGCGGATGCGTGCGACGAAGATGCCGCTGACGAAGCCCGCGACCACCGAGTAGTAGCCCGATTCCGCGAGCGTCGCGAGGCCGACGCCGACCGTGATCGACAGCGGCGTGCCCATGTGAACGAGCGGCAGCATGACGAACGGGACGATCGCGGCCCATGCGCCGGTGATCAGCAGCACGCGCGTGGTGCCGAAGCGCTGCGCGAGGAACGCGGCCGCGAGCTGCACGACGAACTGCAGCACGGCGACGATCGTCATGCAATGCAGCACCATCGACCGGTCGAGCGACAGGAACTGCGTCGCGTAGCTGATCATGAAGATGTTGCTGAAATACACGCCGGCGATGCCGTACACGTTCGCACCGATCGCGAGCAGCAGCAGCGGCCAGTACTTGAGCGCTTCGCGCAGCGGTTTCTGCGCGATGTTGCCGCTCTTCTTGACTTCCTCGAACTCGGGCGATTCCGACACGCTCGCGCGGATCACGAAGCCGACGATCAGCAGTACGGAGCTTGCCAGGAACGGCACGCGCCAGCCCCAGCTCATCATGTCGTCCTTCGACAGCGTGCTGATCGCGCCGAATGCGAGCATCGACAGGATCAGGCCGCTCGCGCTGCCGAGCTGCGCGAACGACGCGAAGAACGTGCGCTTGCCTTCCGGCGCGTGCTCGCCGGCGAGCAGCACCGCGCCGCCCCATTCGCCGCCGACCGCGATGCCTTGCAGCACGCGCATCAGCACGAGCAGGATGGGGGCGATCACACCGGCTTGCGCATGAGTCGGCAGCAGGCCGATCGCGACGGTCGACACGGCCATCAGCATCAGCGTCGCGAGCAGCGAGCGCTTGCGGCCGAAGCGGTCGCCGAGGTAGCCGAACATCACGCCGCCGAGCGGCCGCGCGAAGAAGCCGACCGCGAACGAGCCGAACGACGCGAGCAGGCTGATGAAGCGGTTTTCGCCGGGGAAGAACAGCGGCCCGAACACGATGGCGGCGGCGGTCGCGTAGCTATAGAAGTCGTACCACTCGATCGTGGTGCCGACGAACGACGCGAGCGCCGCCCGCTTGGGTTGCTTGACGGAAGTCCCCATCTTGATTCGTGCTCCTCTGAATTCTCTGATTTGGAATAGATGTCGGCGCGGGGATCAGTCGCGGTATGCGACGCCCGGCAGCACGCACAGCAGCTCGTACGCGAGGTTCGCGCCGAGCAGCGCCGTGGTGCCGAACGGGTCGTACGGCGGCGCGACTTCGACGAGGTCGCAGCCGACGATGTTCAACCCCTTCGCGCCGCGGATGATCTCGAGCGCCTGCGGCACCGTGAGGCCCGCGATTTCCGGCGTGCCGGTGCCCGGTGCGTAGGCCGGGTCGATGCCGTCGATGTCGAAAGTGATGTAGACGGGCGTGTCGCCGATGCGCGCGCGCACTTCTTCCATCAGCGGCGCGAGCGACTTGTTCCAGCATTCCTCGGCCTGGACGACGCGGAAGCCCTGCTCGCGGCACCAGTCGAAATCCTCGGCGGCGTAGCCCGTGCCGCGCAGGCCGATCTGCGTGACCTTGTCGCCGTGCAGCAGGCCTTCCTCGACCGCGCGGCGGAACGGCGTGCCGTGCGCGATCTTTTCGCCCATCATCGTGTCGTTCACGTCGGCGTGTGCATCGACGTGGATCAATGCAACCTTGCCGTGCTTGCGGTGGATCGCGCGCAGGATCGGCAGCGCGATCGTATGGTCGCCGCCGAGCGTGATCGGCTTGCAGTCGTGCTCGAGAATCGCGTCGTACGCGGCTTCGATGCGTGCGATGGAATCGTGCAGGTTGTACGGATTGATCGCGACGTCGCCGACGTCGGCGATCTGCAGCGAGTCGAACGGTGCCGCGCGCGTGGCCATGTTGTACGGGCGCAGCAGCACGGATTCGGTTCGGATCTGGCGCGGGCCGAAGCGCGCGCCGGTGCGGTTGGAGGTGCCGAGATCGAACGGCACGCCGACGAAACAGGCGTCGAGGCCTTCGGCGCTCGCCACGTGCGGCAGGCGCATCATCGTCGCGATGCCGCCGCAGCGCGGCATTTCATTGCCGCCGAGCGGCTGGAAATGGGTGTGGTCGTTCATGGGCTGTCTCTTCCGATGTGGGGTGCCGTATCATGCGACGCGGCTTGGCGCACAGTTTTACGCGCTCCGCCGGGAAAGAAGAATGCGAAGATATCGACGTAAACATCGATTTTCATCGATGTATGGAAGGGGATGAGCGTGCTGGGGAATCTGTCGACCCTCGATCTGCGGTTGATCCGCGTATTTCTCGCGGTCACGGAAGCGGGCGGCGTATCGGCCGCGCAGGCCGTGCTGAACGTCGGGCAATCGACGATCAGTGCGCAGCTGTCGTCGCTCGAGACGCGGCTCGGCTACCGGCTCTGCGAGCGCGGCCGCAGCGGTTTCCGGCTCACGCCGAAGGGCGAGCGGTTTCACGCGATGAGCCGCAAGCTGCTCGCGGCGCTCGACGAATTCGGGATGGCCGCGCGGCACATGGACCGCCAGCTGGTCGGCACGCTGCACATCGGCCTGATCGGCCACACACCGGTGAGCCAGAACGCACGGATCGCCGAGGCGATCGCCGCGTTCCGCACCCGCGACGAGGCCGTGCGTTTCTCGATTTCCGTGCGCGCGCCGGGCGATCTCGAGGAGAAGCTGCTGAGCGACGAGATCCAGATCGCGGTCGGCTACTTCTGGCACCGGGTGCCGACGCTGCACTACACGCCGCTGTTCATCGAGCGCCAGGTGGCGTACTGCGGGCGCGGCCATCCGCTGTTCGACGGCGCCGGCGCGCTGACGCCGGCCGACGTCGCGGGCTTCGAATGGGCGTGGCGCTCGTATCCGCTGCCCGAAGCGCAGATGTCGACGACGCCCGACCGCGTGACCGCGACCGCCGACAACATGGAGGCCGTTGCGCTGCTGATCCTGTCCGGCCACCACCTCGGCTATCTGCCGCAGCACTTCGCGGCACCGTACGTCGCGCAAGGGCTGCTCACGCCGCTCAATCCGGAGCAGCTGCGCTACGACGTGACGTTCCACATGGTCGTCGCGCGCAACGGGCGCGGCAATCCGCTCGTGGAAGCGTTTCTCGAGGATCTCGAACACGCGCACCAGCCGCCCGACCTCGCGTAGGCCGCCGGCTTCAACAACGTGAACGAGTGTTTCGGCGGCACGGCTCGACCCAACGCGGCCCACATCGATCGGCATCGAAGTGACGAACCGGGCGACGCGTTCGGCTTGCGCGTGCCGTCCGCCCGCCGGCATCAAGGCATCGGCAGCCCCGCGTCATGCTTGACCTCGCGCAGCGACAGCGCGGATTCGATCGACGTCACGCCCGGCAGCATCCGCAGCGACTCGCGCAGGAACGTGCCGTAGTCGTCGAGATCGCGCGCCACGACCTGCAGCAGATAGTCGGCCGTGCCCGCCACGTTGTGGCACGCGAGGATCCGCTCGATGCCGAGCACCTCCCGCTCGAAGCGGTCGGCGGTCTTGCGATCGTGCGTCGCGAACCGCACGAGCACGAACGCGACGACACCGAAACCGAGCGCCTGGCGCGACAGCTGCGCGCGATAGCGCTCGATGTAGCCGTCGTTTTCGAGACGCTTCAGGCGCCGCGCGCACGGGGTCTCGGAGAGGCCTACGGAATCGGCGAGGCGCGCGATCGGCAGGCGGCCGTCGCGCTGCACCGCGGCAAGGATGGCGCGGTCGGTTTTATCGAGTTCGGTCATGTTGGCGGAATCCGTTTGTGGATTCAGTAATTGTGGCGGATTCCCCTACTGATCGCCAATCCTGAACCAAAGATGGCCAATAATCCCTCGCACTCCGGCGGCAACATATCGCCGTAGGAGGAGAGGGGCAGACCATGATTTCCACGCATTTGCTGTTGATTTATCTCGCCGCGCTGGCGGCCATTTACGCGGTGCCGGGGCCGGACATGGCGCTGGTGCTGCAGACCAGCATCGGCCGCGGCGTGCGGCCGGGGATGGCGGCGGCCGCCGGCCTGTCGCTCGCGCGCACCGCGCACGTGACGCTGTCGGCCTGCGGCGTCGCGGCGCTGATCCGCAGCGCGCCGTGGCTGTACGAAGTGATCCGCTACGGCGGCGCGCTCTATCTCGCCTATGTCGCGATCCAGGTGTTCCGTTCGCCCGTGTTCGCGCTCGGCGACGGCGATGCTGCAGCGACGGCGGGCGAGCTGAGCCAGTCGTTCGTGAAGGGCCTGCTCACCAACCTGTTGAACCCGAAGGCGCTGCTGTTCTGCTCGGTGCTGCTGCCGCAGTTCGTGCGTCCCGAGGCCGGGCCGGTCGTGCTGCAGATGTTCGAGCTGGGCGCGCTGCTGGTGGCGGCCGGCGTGTGCTTCGACCTCGCGTGCGTGTTCGGCGCGTCGCGGATCGCCGCGTGGATGCGCGCGCACCCGCTCGCGCAGACGGTGCAGCGCTGGACGTTTTCCGCGGCGCTGATCGGCTTTGCGCTGCGCCTGTCGATGGACTGAGTGCCGATGCGGCGGCGCGCCGGCGCAGGTTGCGCGGCGCGTCGCCGCGCCCGAGGCAGGCCGCGCACAACGCCGGCCCGCGCGTGCGCCCCGTCGCAGAAGGGCGTGCGCGCAAATCGTCTGACTGTTCTAAACTCCCTGTTACTTCGCGCTGCGCGAACCCGACCGACCGAACGGAACCGTCTCCCGCCGGCCCTGTCCGATTTCCTGGCTGTTCCGTGCAACGCGGTACCAAGGAGGGTCTGAACATGGCAAGGCATCTTCACGCCGACCGTGAACCCCGAATCGTCGCCGAGTCCAAGTGCCTCGGCCCGTGCGATCCGGCAGAACGCATCCACGTCACGATCATGTTGCGGCGGCAGGAAGAAGGGCAACTCGATACGCTGCTTCACCAGCTCGCCACCGGCGACGCGCAAGCGAAACCGGTGTCGCGCGCAACTTTCGCGCAACGCTTTTCCGCCGATCCCGACGACATTCGCAAGGCCGAGGACTTCGCACGTCGTCACCAGCTGACGGTCGATCGCGTCGATCCCGTTGAAAGCGTCGTCGTGCTGTCCGGCACGATCCAGCAGTTCGAGGCGGCATTCAGCGTCAAGCTCGAGCGCTTCGAGCACAAGTCGATCGGCCAGTATCGCGGCCGCTCCGGCCCGATCGCGCTGCCCGACGATCTCGGCGACGCCATCACGGCCGTGCTCGGCCTCGACAGCCGTCCGCAGGCGCGGCCGCACTTCCGGCTGCGACCGCCGTTCAAGCCCGCGCGCGGCGGCGTGGCAGGCGTCACGTTCACCCCGATCCAGCTGGCATCGCTGTACGGCTTCCCGGCCGGCGACGGCGACGGGCAATGCATCGCGATCGTCGAGCTCGGCGGCGGCTACCGCGCGGCCGACATCCAGCAGTATTTCCGTGGGCTCGGCATCACGACGCCGCCGACGCTCGTCGACGTGAACGTCGGCACCGGCCGCAACACGCCGACCGGCGACCCGAGCGGTCCGGACGGTGAAGTCGCGCTCGACATCGAGATCGCCGGCGCGATCGCGCCCGCCGCGAAGATTGCCGTCTACTTCGCGCCGAACAGCGACGCGGGCTTCATCCAGGCCGTCAACGCGGCCGTGAACGACACGACCAACAAGCCGTCGGTGATCTCGATCAGCTGGGGCGGCCCGGAGGCGATCTGGCAAGCGCAGTCCGCGCAGGCGTTCAACCGCGTGCTGCAGGCGGCGGCCGCGCAGGGCATCACGGTGTGCGCGGCATCGGGCGACAGCGGTTCGGGCGACGGGCTGCAGGACGGCGCCGATCATGTCGACTTCCCGGCATCGAGCCCGTACGTGCTCGGCTGCGGCGGCACGCAGCTCGATGCGCTGCCTGGGCAGGGCATCCGCAGCGAGGTCACGTGGAACGACGAGGCGGCCGGCGGCGGCGCGGGCGGGGGCGGCGTCAGCACGCTGTTCGACCTGCCTGCGTGGCAGCAGGGGCTGAAACTCACGCGCGCCGACGGCAGCAGCACACCGCTCGCGAAGCGCGGCGTGCCGGATGTGGCGGGCGATGCGTCGCCGCAGACCGGCTACGAAGTGTCGATCGCGGGCACGGCCACGGTGATGGGCGGCACGAGCGCAGTCGCGCCGCTGTGGGCTGCGCTGATTGCACGGATCAATGCGGCGGCGGGCGGTGCGACTGCCGGCTGGATCAATCCGGTGCTCTACAAGAATCCGGGTGCGCTGCGCGACATCACGCAAGGATCGAACGGTACGTACGCGGCCGCGCAGGGCTGGGATGCGTGCACGGGCCTCGGCAGCCCGAACGGCGCGCAGCTCGCCGCGATCCTGACGCGCAAGCCGTCGAGCTGACGGCCGCGGTACACGTCTTTCCGTATGGCGCGGGCTTCCTGCCCGCGCCTTGTTCTCACCTCCAGGAGCAGCATGATGGGCATCGATTCCGCATCTTCCGGCGGCGTGTATCCGCTGCATCACGGCGACCACAACTCGCATGGCGTGCCGCCGACCGTCAACCCGGTCGCGCTCAGTCATGGCCGCGACCAGCCGTTCTTCGATCCGGTCGCGTACGGCAACGGTCCCGACGACTCGGTAACCGACACGACCGAGGCGGCCGCGATCACGCATCACACGATCCTGATCGACGGGAAGCGCATCGCGTACACGGCGACGGCCGGCCACCTCGTGACGGTCGACCCGAGCAGTTCGCAGCCGGCCGCGAAGCTCTTCTACGTTGCATTCACGGCCGACGGCGCGAAGGAAGAAACGCGTCCCGTGACTTTCTTTTATAACGGCGGCCCGGGCTCGTCATCGGTGTTCGTGCTGCTGGGGTCGTTCGCGCCGAAGCGCATCAAGACGTCGATGCCGGGGTTCACGCCGCCCGCGCCGTACCAGATCGAAGACAATCCGGACAGCATGATCGACCATAGCGATCTGGTGTTCATCAACCCGGTCGGCACCGGCTATTCGGCGGCGGTCGCGCCGAACAAGAATCGCAACTTCTGGGGCGTCGACCAGGATGCGGATTCGCTGAAGCAGTTCATCAAGCGCTACCTGACGAAGAACAACCGCTGGAATTCGCCGAAATACCTGTTCGGCGAATCGTACGGCACCGCGCGCAGCTGCGTGCTCGCGTACAAGCTGCATGAGGACGGTGTCGACCTGAACGGCGTCACGCTGCAATCGTCGATCCTCGACTACCGGCAGGCCGGCAACCCGGTCGGCGCGCTGCCCACCGCGGCGGCCGATGCGTGGTATCACAAGAAACTCGGCGTCACGCCGGCGCCGACCGATCTCGGCGCGTTCGTCGAGGAAGTCGCGCAGTTCGCGCGCACCGACTACCTGACCGCATTGCGCAACGTGCCGCATGCCGACCCGGCCGCCGTGAAGAAGCTGTCGCAATACACGGGTATCGACGCGGCGACGCTGCAGACGTGGGGGCTCGACATTGCGGGTTACAACGCGCGCGGCAATTCGCTGTTCCTGACGACGTTGCTGCAGGCACAGGGGCTGGCGCTCGGTTCGTACGACGGCCGCGTGACCGGGATCTCGTCGGGCATCGCCGGCAAGATCGACCCGAACTCCGGCGGCAACGATCCGACGATGACGGCCGTGACGGGCGTCTATACGGCGATGTGGAACAGCTACCTGAACGAGCAGTTGAAGTTCACGTCGAGTTCCGCGTTCACCGACCTGAACGACCAGGCGTTCCAGAACTGGGATTTCCACCACATCGACCCGACCGGCGCGCAGCAGGGCATCGACGCGCAGGGGAACGTGATCCTCTATACGGCCGGCGATCTCGCGGCGGTGATGGCGTTGAACGTCGACCTGAAGGTGCTGTCGGCGAACGGCCTCTACGATTTCGTCACGCCGTTCTACCAGACCGTGATCGACCTGCAGCAGATGCCGCTCGACGATCAGAAGGTGCGGCAGAACCTGTCCGCGCGTTTCTATCCGTCGGGGCACATGGTGTATCTCGACGGCGGCTCGCGCACCGCGCTCAAGCGCGATCTCGCGGCGATGTACGACGCGACGGTCAGCGATACGGGCGCACGGATGCGGATTCGCGCACTGCAGGCGACGAAGAAGGGCGGGCACGCGTAGCGGCGCCCGTCGGCAGGACGCCGCGCGCAGCCGTGACGGTGCGCGCGGCGTTGTTTTTCAGCGTGGGCGGCTGGCTTATGCGGCCGGCCAGTCGAACATCGTGTACGGCAGCGCGCGCTTGTGGCGCGACGCGTCGTAGAAGCGCAGCACCGTTTCGTATACGTGGTCGGCGACGGGCTTGCCTTCGAGGAAGTCGTCGATCTCGTCGTAGGTGACGCCGTACGCATGCTCGTCGGGGCGCAGCGGACGCAGTTCCTCGAGGTCGGCCGTCGGCACCTTCATCACGATCAGTTCGTCGCCGCCAAGCGCACGGGCCACCGCACGCACGCGACGCTTGTTCAGCCCCGCGAGCGGCAGGATGTCCGCGCCGCCGTCACCGAACTTCGTGAAGAAACCCATCAGCGACTCGGCCGCGTGATCGGTGCCGATCACGATGCCGCGCCGCGCACCGGCCACCGCATATTGCGCGATCATGCGCTCGCGCGCCTTGACGTTGCCGTGCACGAAGTCCTGCTGCGCCGGCGTCTCGAATGCATGGCCGGACGCGACCAGCGCGCCGAGCATCGCGTCGGCGGCCGGCTTCACGTTGACGGTCAGTTCCTCGTCCGCGCGGACGAACGCGAGCGCGCGCTGCGCATCGGCTTCGTCGTTCTGCACGCCGTTCGGCAAGCGCATCGCGATGAAGCGGGCGTCGTAGCCACCGGCGCGCAGCTTTTCGACCGACAGCTGTGCGAGCCGGCCGGCCGTCGACGAATCGACGCCGCCGCTGATGCCGAGCACGTAAGTCCGCAGGCCGGTCGAACGAAGGTATTGCGCGAGGAACTCGACACGGCGGGCAATCTCGGCCTCGGCGTCGAAGTGCGTGGCGACGTTCAGTTCGGCAATGATCGCGCGTTGGCGGCTGGCGTAATCGGCGGATGTCATGAAGAAAGTTCCGGAACGAAATCAAGGCGCCCATCATAAGCGCAATCGCGGCGCGGCGCCGCGCCGGGCGTGCGATCCGGCGATTTCGCGTTGCTTCGGCGAGACGGGCTGCGTCGCCGTGGTGCACGGTGCGCCGGCCGGGTGCAACGATGCCGCGTAACGGGTGTTCGCACGGCCGGCATTCGATGCGCGTGGCGGCCGGCGTGCATGCACCCGCGACCGCGCACACGGGCGGGCACGTCAGCGCCGCGCGAGCACGACGCCCACCAGCGCGAGCGCGAAGCCGGCGAGCTGGATCGCCGCGAGCGTCTCGCCGAACAGCCAGTAGCCCTGCAGTGCCGCCAGCGGCGGCGCGAGAAACAGCAGCGACGTCGCGCGTGCGGCATTGCCGCGCCGTAGCATCCACATCAGCATCGTGACCGCGCCGCCGGACAGGAACACGACACCCCACACGAGCGACACCCACAGCGCCGGTGCGCCGATCCAGCGCGTCTCGTGCAGCAGCGCGACGAAGACGGCCGCGACGATCGCCGCACCGAAGTTCTGGATGGCCACCGCCGTGCGCAGGTCGCTCTGCGCGAGCTTGCCTTTCTGGTACAGCGAGCCGGCGGTGATCGACCCGACCGCGAGCACCGAGACGGCGACGACGAGCCACGCCGGCGCGGCGCCCGGCGGCGGCGCCACACCGCCCATGACCTTCGGCGCCAGCACGAGTGCGACGCCGGCAAGCCCGAGCGCCATCCCGACCCAGCCGCGCGCGGGCAGGCGCTCGTTGAACAGCGGGACGGCGAGCACGGCGGTGACGAGCGGTTGCAGCGCGCCGAGCAGCGCCATGACGCCGGCGTTCAGCCCTTGCGCGACGGCCCAGTAGCTCGCGCCGAGATAGACGCCCTGCAGCAGCGCGCCCGCGATCAGGTGGCGTGGCCATTCGCGCCGGGCCGGCCACGGCGCGCGAGAAACGAGCGCCACCGCGCCGAACAGTGCGGCCGTGCCCGCGAAACGCGCGAGCAGGAACAGGTTGGGATCGGCGTAGGGCTTGATTGCCCGCGCAACGATGAAGCCGGTGGACCAGAGGGCGACGAAAGCGGCGGCGACGAGCGAGGTCAGCATGCGTGGCGGGCCGCGACGCGGCCGGACGGAATCGTGAAGTCCGCCAGTATCGGGGGAAGCGATGCGGGCGTCTTGTCGAATCCTGCACTCATGCTGCGTGCCGCGCAGGCGGTTGCCTGTGCCGGGAGAGGCGGGGCGCCGCCCCGGGATGCGGCGCGGGCGAGCGTGAGGCCGCGGGGATCAGTCGATCGAGAACGTGTCGAGCGGCTGGTTGGCGCGTGCGTCGGTCGCGAAGCGCGCGGCGAGCTGTTCGTAGAGCCGGCGGGCCTCGTCGAGCGTCAGGTCGATCCAGTACGGATCGCCGGCCGCGTCGTTGAGACGTTCGGGCGGAAACTGGATTTCGATCACACTGCCTTTGCGGTACATGGCGCGAGCCCCTTTGCTTGGTCTGTCGTTCGGCGAAGCGCAAAGTGTAGCAACGGGCGCCGCGCCGATTCGCGCGCATCAGGCAATACAGAATTTCGCTTTCGTGAAACGCGGCCCGGCGGGTTTCCCGGCGCAGTCAAATGCCCGTCAAACGGCCGTAATACAATGGTCGGCTTAGCCATTACCAGTCGCCTCGGGCGCACACGCGATGCTGGCGGAACAACGTCATCAATTCATCCTGTCGGAACTCGGACGGTCGGGCGCATTGTCGGTCGCGGAACTCGTCCGCTCGCTCGACGTGTCGCGCGAGACCGTGCGGCGCGACCTGAACGCACTGGCCGCACGCGGCCTGCTCGTGATGACGCACGGCGGCGCGCTGGCCGCGGATCGCCGCGAGCCGAGCCTGTCCGAGCGCGAAGCCGCGAACGCGGAAGCGAAGCGCACGATCGGGCGGCGCGCAGCCGAGTTCGTGCCCGACGATGCATCGGTGCTGATCGATTCGGGCAGCACGCCGCATGCGGTGGCGCTCGCGCTCGCCGACCGGCATCGGCTGTCGATCTACACGAACGACTGGCGCACCGCGTTCGTGCTCGCGCGGCGCAACGGCAACCGCGTGACGCTGCTCGGCGGCGAGCTGTCCGACGACGAAGATGCGACCTTCGGCCTCGACACGATCCAGCAGCTCGCGCAATACCACGTCGATTTCGCGTTCGTCGGCGCCGGCGGCATCACGCCCGACGGCGAATGCACCGACTACTCGCGGCTCGCGGCAGAGGTGCGCAGCCGGATGATCGCGGCGGCCGGCACCGCGATCATCGTCGCCGACCATTCGAAATTCGGCCGCGTGACGCCGGTGCGGATCAACGGCACGGCCGCCGCCCGCTATCTCGTGACCGAGCGGGCGCCCGACAAGGCCGTGCGCCGTGCGCTGACCGCGCGCGGCATCGAGCTGCTCGTGTGCGACTGACGCGCGTCCGACATACAAGGTTCATCGAACCGTCATCCGCAGGGAAGAACTGCCGTCAAGACTGACCCATTCACCTCGACCGGCCGCCAGGCCAGGGAGCAACGAATGACCGTCAGCGTGCGCAGCTATCTTTCCCCCACCTTGGTCCTGCTGGCCTTCGACTGGCCCGACGCGGCGTCGCGGTCCGATTTCCTCGGCTTCGCGATCCGGCGCACGCCGGGCTTCTGGTCGGCCGACGGCAAGACGCGCGCGCCCGACAGCTGGCTGCCGAACCGCCTGACGTTCGATGGCCCGGCCGCGCACACGCAGGGCGATGCGCCGACCGACCAGGCGCCGATCCAGAAATTCATGTGGTGGGACGCGCGCATCGATCCGCAGGATCGCGGTGCGGCGTTCCGCTACGACGTGTATCCGGTCGTCGGCACGCCGGCGAACCTGCAGGTGCTCGACGCGCAAGCCGGCGTGTGCGATGTCGTGCTGCCCGCGCACATCGAGGACGGCATCGGCACGTGGTTCAACCGCGCGGTGGTCAGCTCGCAGGCCTTCGCGAAGCAGGTGGCGGCGCTGGGCCTCGCGCCGAATGCGGCGCCGAGCGCCGCGCAGGCGCTGAAGCTGCGTACGTGGCTCGCGAACGACATGGAGCAGGTGTTCGCCGAGATGCTCGACCCCGCGTCGCGCGCGGCATCGGCCGTCTATCACCTGACCGACACGCTGTGGGCGTTGCCCGCGTTCGAAGCGTTCGGGCGCCAGCACGGCGAAGCGTCGCTCGCGATCGTCTACGACGCGCACACGACGGCGCGCAAGGGCAAGCCACCGCTGCCGTCGCCGAACCAGCCGGCCGTCGACGCGCTGCAGGGCCTCGCGACGCTCGCGCCGCGCGACAAGACGCACATCATGCACGACAAGTTCATCGTGACCGATGCGTCGTCGAGCGCGGTGCCCACGCGCGTGCTGACCGGCTCCGCGAACTTCACGACCGAGGGGCTCACGGAGCAGGCGAACGTGTTGCACGCGTTCGATTCGCCCGCGCTCGCCGCGCTGTACAACGATCGTGCGCATGCGCTGGCCGGGAATCCGTCGATCGCGGACACGGCGAAGCTGTCGCCGGGCTGGTCGGCGCCGATGACGATCGGCCGTGCGCAGGTGCGGCTCGCGTTTTCGCCGGAGCCGGCGGGGCAGCGCACCGAGATCGACACGATCGTCGCCGCGATCGCGGCCGCGAAGCATTCGGTGTGCTTCTGCCTGTTCATGCCGACCGACGCGGCGCTGCGCGACGCGTGTTTCGCGGCCGGCGACCGCGGGCTGATGATGTTCGGGCTGGTGAACAAGATCAACGTGGGCAGCGCGACGAAGGCCGACGCCGGCCAGCAGGCGGGCCAGACGCTCGATGCCGCGACGCTCGCGAACCTCGAGCTGTATCACCGCAACCGCGACAACCACGACGTGATCGACGCCGAGTACTTCTCGCCAGCCACCGTGCCGCAGGGTTTCGAGCCGGAATTGCGGTTGTTTCCGGGTGAACCGGCACCCGCCTTCCCGCCCGTCGTGATCCATCACAAGTTCATCGTGATCGATGCGGAGGGCGCGAATCCCGTCATCTATACGGGTTCGGCGAACATGAGCCGCAACTCGGAGCAGTACAACGACGAGAACCTGCTCGAGATCCGCGACCAGCGGATCGCGGCGATCTATCTCGCGGAATTCCTGCGGCTTTACGAGCACTATCGCACGCGGGCATTGACGATCAATGCGAAGCAGCACGGCACGGGCGCGCATGCGCAGCTCGCGCTTGCGCCCGATTCGAGCTGGGCGAAGAAGTATTACGTGGCGGGAAGCCCGGAAGAGAAGGCGCGGATCGCACTGGCGTCGACCGCGCCGACGGATTGACCCACGAGAGAATGACGGGCGCGGAGGTCGCGCGCCCGGCGTGAGTCCGGCAGGGAAACCGGCTGCTGCCGCTGCTTACGCGGCGACGTAGCGCAGCACGGCGTCGGCAATCGTGTCCCGGTGCCGTGCGCGCAGGCGCGGCGCCGACGGATCGCGGCCGAATGCGGCGCCGAACGTGTAGCGGTTCGACACGCGGTGGAAGCAGAACGAGCTGATCAGCAGGTGCAGGTCGAACGCGTCGATGTCCTTGCGGAACGCGCCGCTCGCCGCGCCGCGCTCGACCAGTTCCTCGAGCGTCTTGATGATGCTGACGTTGCGGTTCTTGAACGACTTCAGCTGTTCGAGATACTTCGCGCCGTGGATGTTCTCGATCGACACGAGGCGAACGAAGTCGCGATGCTTGTCGTGATAGTCGAACGTGAATTCGACGAGGCGGCGCATGCCCTCGCGCGGCTCCATGTCGCCGACGTGCAGCTCCTGCTCGAGCGCGCGGATATCGCCGTACACCTTCTCCAGCACGGCCTCGTACAAGCCTTCCTTGCTTTCGAAGTAGTAGTAGAGCATGCGCTTCGTCGTGTTCGTGCGCTCGGCGATGGCATCGACGCGCGCGCCGGCGAGGCCCATCGCGGAGAATTCCTGCGTGGCGACGTCGAGGATGTTGCGCTTGGTTTGCTCGGGATCGTATTTGCGCCGCGCATCGGACGGAAGCGCGCGGGTGTCGGGCGTGGCGGCCTTGCTTCCTGCTTTCATGTGGACTTATTGTGGCTTCGGCGGCTTGGAAAAGCCATTCTAGCATGTGGGAAATCACCGCCCGGCAGACCTTCCGCTCTAATCGGCAGGGCGGTTTCGGCCGCCGTGGCCGCCGCTCAGCGGCGGCAGGACGCGAGCGCGTCGCGGGCCTGGTACGCCGTGTACGTGAGCTGGGCGGCAGCGAGGCCCGCCAGCCCGAACGTGCGCGTGAGCCCGAACGCGTTGAAGCCTTCCGGCACCGGCCGGCCTTCGGCCAGCGTGGCCGCGAGCACTTCGCCGGCAACCGTGGTCGGCGCCATCCCGTGGCCGCCGAACGCGATCGCGTGCCACACGCCGTCCGCGTCGCGGCCAATCTGCGGCATTTTGTGCCGCGCATAGCTCATCAGCCCGCCCCACGCGTAGTCGACCTTCACGCCTTCCAGTTGCGGATACACGCGCAGCAGGTCGCGCCGCAGCAGGCGCGCGATCGCATCGGGGCCGCGGTCGAGCACGGAGATCCGGCCGCCCCACAGGATGCGCGTGTCCTTCAGCGGACGGTAATAGTCGAACGCGAAACGGGTGTCGTAGATCGGGTACGGCGCGTCGATCGCGTCCGGCAGGCGCGCGCCGAGCGGTTCGGTCGCGATCACGTAGGTCGCGATCGGCAGCACCGCGCGCTCGATGCGCGGCGACACGCCGCGCGCGTAGCCGCCGCCCGCGAACACGACGTCCTTCGCGCGCACCGTGCCCTGCGCCGTGCGCACGACGTACCCGGCACCTTCTCGCGCAATGCCGAGCGCGGCCGAGCGTTCGTACACGCGCGCGCCGCCGCGCGATGCGGCCGCCGCGACGCCGAGCACGTACTTGAGCGGATGGAAGTGGAAGGCGTTCGGCTCGAACAGGCCGCCGTAATAGCGCTGCGTCTTCAACCGCTTGCGCAGCGCGTCCGTCGAAACGGGTTCCCAGTCGACGCCGAGTTCGTCCTTCATCAGCGTGCGCACGCTGTCGAGCCGGGACGGATCGTCGAACCAGTTCGCCAGCATCACGCCCTGGTCGACGATGTCGCAGTCGATGCCGTAGCGCGCGATCCGCGCGCGGATCAGGTCGACCGCGTCGACGGTGAGCCGGTACAGCCGGCGCCCTTCGTCGCGGCCGAGCGTGCGCAGCAGGTCGGCGTTGTCGAGGCTGTAGCCGCCGAAGACGAAGCCGCCGTTGCGGCCCGATGCGCCGAAGCCGACCCGTTCGCTGTCGAGCACGACGACGTCACGCACGCCGCGCTCGACGAGGCCGAGCGCCGTGCACAGGCCGGCGAGGCCGCCGCCGACGATGCAGACCTGCGTGTCGATCGTGCCGGTCAGTTGCGGGTAGGGCTGGCGGGTAACGGTGGCTTCGTAGAAGTTCTGCATGCGATTTCGTTGACTTTTGACGGCGGAAAAACAGACGGCGCGCGTCGATCTTGCCTGAACGTGCGCGCCGCGTCGAATGGCGGTTGTCCGGGCGCCGGCCGCCGCACTCGCGTGGCGGCCGGCGCGGTCCGGGGTGATCCGGGCCGAGCCGCGCGATCAGGCGCCCGGCGTCGGGTTGGCCGGGCGGGCGACGTAGCCCGCGTAGCCGGGTTCAGCTTGGGCGGCGGGTTCGGGCGTCGCGTTGCGTTCGATCCATGGTGCGATCTCCATGTCTTCGTAGCGCACGAGGCGGCATTTGCGCACGATCGCGTAGCCGAGCCAGATCGCGAGGAAGAACGGCAGGCCGATGTAGGTCGCGGCGACGCCGACCCAGTCGATCTTGTCGGAGAGGAACGCCTGGTAATCCTGGCCGAGCGCGATAACCGCGCATAGCGCGAACGCGAACAGCGGGCCGAACGGGAACCACTTCGACCGGTACGGCAGCTGGTCGAGCCGGTAGCCCTGCTTCAGGAAGCCCTTGCGGAAGCGGTAGTGGCTGACCGCGATGCCGAGCCACGTGATGAAGCCGGCCATGCCCGACGTGTTCAGCAGCCACAGGTACACGGTCTTGTCGCCGTACAGCGACGTGAGGAAGCACAAGGCGCCGACGGCCGTCGTCGCGTACAGCGCGTTGCGCGGCACGCCGCCGCGCGACAGCTTCGCGAAGATCCTGGGCGCACGGCCTTCGACGGCGAGGTTGTAGAGCATCCGCGTGGACGCATACATGCCCGAGTTGCCGGCCGACAGCACGGCCGTCAGGATCACCGCGTTCATCACGCCGGCCGCGAACGCGAGGCCCGCGTGGCGGAACACGAGCGTGAACGGGCTCACGCCGATGTCGGTCACGTCGCTCTTCAGCAGGCTCGGGTCGGTATAGGGAATCAGCACGCCGATCACGAAGATCGCCAGCACGTAGAACAGCAGGATGCGCCAGAAGATCTGGCTCACCGCGCGCGGAATCGTCGTGCGCGGATTTTCCGATTCGCCGGCCGCGACGCCGATCATTTCGGTGCCCTGGAACGAGAAGCCCGCGATCATCGCGACGCCGAGCATCGTCGCCCAGCCGCCGGCGAACGGCGCGTCGCCGATCGTGAAGTTGCTCCAGCCCGCGCTCGGGCCGCCCTGCATGATCCCGAAGATCATCATCAGCCCGACGCCGACGAACGCGAGCACCGTCAGCACCTTGATCAGCGCGAACCAGTATTCGGCTTCCCCGAAGCCGCGCACCGACAGCGCGTTGAGCGCGAAGATCAGCGTGAGGAACAGCGCGCTCCACCAGACGCCCGGCACATGCGGGAACCAGTAGTTCATCACGAGTTGTCCGGCGACGAGCTCGACGGCCAATGTCACGGCCCAGCTGTACCAGTAGTTCCAGCCGAGTGCGAAGCCGAAGCCTTCATCGACGAACTTCGCGCCGTAGGTCGCGAACGAGCCCGACACGGGCATGAACGCGGCCATCTCGCCGAGGCTCGTCATCAGGAAATAGACCATCAGGCCGATCACCATGTACGCGAGCATTGCGCCGCCGGGGCCGGCCTGCGAGATCGACGCGCCGGATGCGACGAACAGGCCCGTGCCGATCGAGCCGCCGATCGCGATCATCCGCAGATGGCGTGCCTGCAGTGCACGGTGGAGGGACGGCTTCGCCGGCGGCGAGCCGGAGGGGCGGGGCGAATCGGGGCGGGCATCTGAATGCATGGCGGGCGCTGGGCACTGTCTCCGGGATTGTTTTTCGGTGACGAAGCGCGACGCGTTGCCGGCCGCGGGCCGGGCAGCGGTGATGCGGTGCTGAAACGGACCGGATGAACCGGGCCGCGATGCGTGCGCCTTCGTCTGTCGTCCGACAGCCGTGATGGCGGCCGGCGGCGCGCCGGGTGCGTTGCACCTCGACGTCGCAACGATTGTGTGTGCCCCGTGCGCGGGCGGCAAACGATATTTCCGAACAGGGTGATGCGGGTTTGTCATCAACTTGTTCCCCGTCACGACGTGGCGAATGGCTTGGTCACGGGCCTTGGACAAGTCCCATATCCGCGACGAAACGCACTGTGTCATCCCGCCCGGGTGTTGCGTTTTCGGAATGAAGTCGTGAGTTAATATCAATAGCGGCCCGACTTGTGGCCACCGACAATGTGTTTCATGGATCGTGCCCTGCGAGGCGGGAGCGCGCCGTCCGGCGGGCTTCCGGCGGCGGCGCAGCGCGATGCGCCGCACGGCGCACCGGGCCTGCCGCGCGGCGCATCCGCTTGCACAGGGCGCGCGAACGCGCTCCAATCGAATCACGCGGGCGGCGTTGCCGCCGCACCGATCAATCTGTCCCTGAAGAGGAAGTGATGCAATTCAACGACATTCTTGCCGCGCTCGATATCGATCTCGCCCAGTGGAAAGGCAATGCGCTGACCGCGCGTTCGCCGCTCGACGGCGCGACGCTCGCGACGCTGGCCGTCGACACGCCCGCCGACGCCGAGCGCAAGATCGACGCCGCGCACGACGCATTCCTCAAGTGGCGCACGGTGCCGGCGCCGGTGCGCGGCGAACTCGTGCGCGTGTTCGGCAACGTGCTGCGCGAGCACAAGGCCGAGCTCGGCCGTCTCGTCACGCTCGAAGCCGGCAAGATCACGTCGGAAGGCCTCGGCGAAGTGCAGGAAATGATCGACATCTGCGATTTCGCGGTCGGTCTGTCGCGCCAGCTTTACGGCCTCACGATCGCCTCCGAGCGCCCGGGCCACCGGATGATGGAAACGTGGCACCCGATCGGCGTGTGCGGTGTGATCTCGGCGTTCAACTTCCCGGTCGCGGTGTGGGCGTGGAATGCGGCGCTCGCATTCGTGTGCGGCGATTCGGTCGTGTGGAAGCCGTCCGAGAAGACGCCGCTCACCGCGATCGCATGCCACGTGCTGCTGCAGAAGGCGATCCGCGAATTCGAGAAGACCCACCCGGGCGTCGCGCCGGCGGAACTGAGCCAGCTGGTGCTCGGCATGCGCGATGTCGGCGAGGTGCTGACGGCGTCGAAGAAGGTGCCGGTGGTCAGCGCGACGGGCAGCGTGCGGATGGGCCAGGAAGTCGCGAAGGTGCTGAGCCAGCGTCTCGCGCGCGGCATCCTCGAACTCGGCGGCAACAACGGGATGATCGTCGCGCCGAGCGCCGATCTGGATCTCGTGGTGCGCGCCGTCACGTTCGCGGCGGTCGGCACGGCCGGCCAGCGCTGCACGACGCTGCGCCGCCTGATCGTGCATCGCAGCCTGGTCGACCAGCTGCTGCCGCGCATCGAGAAGGCCTACACGTCGGTGAAGGTCGGCAACCCGCTTGAAGAAGGCACGCTGGTCGGCCCGCTGGTCGATCGCGCGTCGTTCGACGCGATGCAGAAGGCGCTGGGCGATGCACGCGAGCAGGGCGGTGAAGTGAAGGGCGGCGAGCGCGTCGACGTCGGCCACGCGGATGCGTACTACGTGCGTCCGGCCATCGTGCGGATGCCGAAGCAATCGGCGGTGGTCGAGCGCGAGACGTTCGCACCGATCCTGTACGTGATGGTCTACGACAACTTCGACGACGCCATCGAACTGCACAACGCGGTGCCGCAAGGCCTGTCGTCGGCGATCTTCACGAACGACATGCGCGAGGCCGAGCAGTTCATGTCGGCAGCGGGCAGCGACTGCGGGATCGTCAACGTGAACATCGGCACGAGCGGCGCGGAGATCGGCGGCGCGTTCGGCGGCGAGAAGGAAACGGGCGGCGGCCGCGAGTCGGGTTCGGATGCGTGGAAGGCCTACATGCGCCGCGCGACGAACACGATCAACTACAGCCGTCAGCTGCCGCTGGCGCAGGGCGTGAAGTTCGACGTTTGATGCGGAGCGCCCGGGAGGGCGCTGCGTAGAGGGAGAAAGGGCCGGCTGCCGCGTTGCGGTGCCGGCTCTTTATGTTTGGAGCTGGGAATACGGTATCGTGTGCGTAGGCGTCGATTGGGGCGATTGGCGCGGGTGATTAATCGATGACCGGCCGGGAACGCGTATGGGCGACACGTCGACAGACTCTTTCTCGGGCAAAACGGATCAGCCGGCCCCGGTTGATGGTACCGAGATCGTGAACGGAAAAGAGCTTCTCGAGAGGCTGGCGATGTTGTCGCCGGTCGGGATGCAAGTCTATGCGTCTTCGTGTTTGCGTCGCTATTGCGACGCAAACGGGTTTTCGCACGCGGCCATCGACGCGCTTCTCGCTCATCTCGATTCCATCGCTGTCGCCGGAAGCTTGCCCGAGTGGGAGTGCAGCGGAGCTTTGCTCGAACTCAACGGCAGAGGCGATCCCGTTCCGGCAGGAATCGAATCGGCACTGCCGGAGGGCGAGTTGCAAAGATTCATGACGTTGGTCGAAGCCGTCGTCGAAGTCGGGATCGTCGATTTGTACGGCACGAGAACCGATCAGCCGCTGGCCTTTCTTCGCAAGACCATCGCCGTCCTGGAGCAGGGCGAGATTCCCTTGCCGCCATTGACGAATGCGTCAGGTTGATTGGCATCCGGCCAAATACCGGCAAACCAACCGCAGGCGAGCGGGACGATATCGCGAACCTTCGCACCGCCTGCGGACAGCTCGCCTAGCGTGAATGCGCGCGGCGCGGAACGTGCATCACTGCTCCGCCGCCGGCATGTTCTGCACGACCAGCATCTGCGGGCTCGACAGCGTGATTCCTGCCGCGCGCAACTGCTTCAGGATCTCGAACAGCAAATCGCTCTTCGTCGAACCGGCGATCCGCGGGCTCGACACGTAGCCCGTCACGCTCAGCGTGATGCCGTCCGGCGTGAGCTGGCTGAACGTGACCGACGGCGCCGGCTTCTCGAGAATCGCCGCATGCGAACGATAGGCGTCGAGCAGCAGGTCGCGCACCTGCTCGGGATCGGTGTTCAGCGGGAACGTCAGCACCAGCGTCGCGACGCCTTGCGTGCTGTTGCCCATCGTCACGTTGCGCAGGTTCTGCGAGATCAATTGCGAGTTCGGCACGATCACGGTCGAGCGGTCGCTGAGCTGGATCTCGGTCGCGCGCACGTTGATGCGGCGAATGTCGCCTTCGACGCCCGCGATGCTGATCATGTCGCCCACCTTCACCGGGCGCTCGGTCAGCAGGATCAACCCCGACACGAAGTTCTTCACGATCTCCTGCAGGCCGAAACCGATACCTACCGACAACGCACTGACGATCCACGCGAGGTTGTTCCACCGGACGCCGAGCAGCCCGAGCGTCATCAGCACGAGCAGCACGTAGCCGACGTTGGTGAACAGCGTGATCAGCGACACGCGCATCCCGGTATCCATGCCGAGCGCGGGCATGAACTCGCTGTCGAGCCAGCGGCGCAGCGAGCGCAGCAGGTAGAAGCCGATCGCGAACCCGATCACGGCGTTCATGATCCGGTCGGGCATGATGTTCAGGCTCTGCAGCCGCTGGCTGCCGATCATCGCGACTGCACTGTCCATCAGGTCGCCCGGCGTCGTGCCGAAGCCGCCCGTCAGCAGCGCGATGGCCGCGATCAGCATCAGCAGGCTCGTGCCGAAGCCGGACAGGACCGTGCGGGCCTGGTCGAGGTGACGATCCTCGAGTGCGAACAGGTGCTTGATCTGCTGGCCCGTCGTCAGGCTCGACGAGAACAGGCTTTCGCTCGCGTCGCGCGTCAGCTGGATCAGGATGTAGGTGGCGCCCAGCACGATCTCGAACCACACGAGCTCATAGGTGATGAAGCGCGCGACCGTGATGTAGCCGATCAGGAGTGCGATCAGGGTCGCGATGATGGCGAGCGTGACGGCGGCATGGATCAGCCCGGCGAGCGTCGAGCGCTGCTCGGGCGCTTCGCCGGCGGCCGCGAGCGCGCTGCGCGCGCGGTTCGAGCGCAGCAGCGACGCACCGACCGTCACCGCGACGACGAGCGATACGATCCCGCGGCCGAACAGCGTGACCGACAGGCTGGTGTCGACGATCCGGTTGATCGATTCGAGCGTGCCGGACACCAGCAGCAGTGCGGCCAGGATGCCGGGAAACGGCTTCATCGCGAGCGCGACCGGATCGGCGAGTGCGGGCAGGCGCCACGACGGATGCTTCGTGCACAGCAGCGCACGGCCGAGCCCGGCGATCAGGGCACAGGTTGCGGCGAGCTTCGCGAACTGGTCCCACAGATCGTTCAGCGCCGGCGTGAGGTCGTAATGGCGCGCGACGGCGAGGTAAAAGATCTGGACGGCGATGGCGGTTGCCAGCAGCGTCGCCAGCGCGGTCGACAACGCCAGCGCGCTGCGGCGCAAACGGGTGGCCGGCAGGCGGTTCACGCAGAACCACGCGAGCCCGCGCTCGATGAGCCGGCGGCCGCCGATCCATGCCGCGAATGCGGCAACCAGCAGCAGCACCGTGATCGCCTTTTGCCCGGGCACCCACGACGAGCGCAGCATGTCGAGCATTTCCTCGTCGAAATCCCCGAGCCGCTGGGCGTCGTCCGGTGAAAGATGGAACAGCGGCAGCCAGAACTGCGCGCTGAAAATGCCGCCCGAACGGAACGCGAGCTGGTTCTTCAGCAGGCCGCGATGCAGCTTCGCGAACTGCTCGTTCAGGTTCGTGAGGCTGGCCTTCTGGTCGGCGGCCTGCTTCAGCGCTGCATCGATCTGCGTCTTGCGCGCGTTCAGCGTGGCCCGCTGCTTCGCGACGGCAGGCGTTTCCGGGGCGGCACCCTCGGCAGGCGGGGGGCCGAGCACGTCGAGCTGCCCCTGGATCTGCGCACGCTGAGGAACGAGGTCGCTCTGCAGCTTCTCGACATCGGTGCTCAGCTCCTGCGTCGAGTCGCTGAGCCCGTCCAGCTCCTTGCTGTTGGACGCGTTCGAGGTCTGCTGCTTGATGCGGTCGAGTTCGGCCTGCATCTGCTTGAGCTGCGCGACGGCGTCGTTCAGCGAGATGGCCGGGACGGGCGCGCCGACGCCGCTCGCGTTCGGGGCCGACGCGGCCGCCGGAAACGCCGACGCAGTCGCGATTGCCGCGAACTGCAGCAACGCGATCAGGGCGATCCGGCGAGCGTAGGTGGATAGTCGTTGTATGGACATGGAATGCTTACGATTTGCCGACAATTCAGGTCGCCGAAAGGCGCCCGGAAGCCGGTGGTTGGCCCGGTAGCATGTTACCGGGGTGTGGAACGCGTGGTTGTCCCGATTGCGTACCCCGTTTGTGGCGATTCCGGCGCTGCGTGCCCGCCCGAAACGGCGCACCAGGCCCGGGCGGTGGGGCCGGCGCCGCCGCAGCATGGCGACAGATTGCGGTTCTGGCGCGTTTTCAGTACCCGACAGACGGTTACGCAAGTTACACATTATCTGGCGCAAAAATGGGGTGTCCGAAGCGGTTCCGGGCCGGTGCGTGGCCGGCCCGTCGTCGCGTTCCGGATATCGGGGCCGTGTGCGCGCGCCGGACGGACGCGCCGGTACAATGCACCGATTCGCCCGACGGCGGCTCGCCGGCCGCCGGACAACAACACGACACGATCAGGAGACGCGCCCACGATGGCCTCAACGGACAGCCTTTCGCAGGCATCTGCCCAATCCTCACCCGTCGACCCCGGCTCCATCTCGGCCCGTCTCGACCGCCTGCCGCCAACCCGCACCGTCTGGAAGCTTGTCATCCTGCTGAGCCTCGGCTTCTTCTTCGAGCTCTACGACCTGCTCTATAGCGGCTACGTCGCCCCCGGCCTCGTGAAAAGCGGGATCCTGTCGGCGACGACGCACGGCCTGTTCGGCACCACGGGCGTCGCGAGCTTCATCGCCGCGCTGTTCTCCGGGCTCTTCATCGGCACGATCGCGTGCGGCTTCCTCGCCGACCGCTTCGGCCGCCGCGCGATCTTCACGTGGTCGCTGCTGTGGTACACGGCCGCCAACGTCGTGATGGCATTCCAGGACACCGCGGCCGGGCTGAACTTCTGGCGCTTCGTCGTCGGTCTCGGCCTCGGCGTCGAGATGGTGACGATCGGCACGTACATCTCCGAGCTCGTCCCGAAGCAGATCCGCGGCCGCGCATTCGCGTGCGAGCAGGCGGTCGGGTTCGTCGCGGTGCCGGTGGTCGCGTTCCTCGCGTACCTGCTCGTGCCGCATGCCCCGTTCGGCCTCGACGGCTGGCGCTGGGTCGTGCTGATCGGTGCACACGGCGCGCTCTTCGTGTGGTGGATTCGCCGCGAACTGCCGGAAAGCCCGCGCTGGCTCGCGCAGCAGGGGCGGGTCGAAGAAGCCGATCGCATTATGCGCACGCTCGAGGCGAAGGTCGAAGCCGAATTCGGGCGGCCGCTGCCGCCGCCCGCGCCCGCCGAGCCCGTACCGCCGCGCGGCAGCTTCCGCGACATGTGGGTGCAGCCGTATCGCAGCCGCACGATCATGATGACGATCTTCAACGTGTTCCAGACGGTCGGCTTCTACGGCTTCGCGAACTGGGTGCCGACGCTGCTGATCAAGCAGGGCATCACGATCACGTCGAGCCTGATGTATTCGAGCGTGATCGCGCTCGCCGCGCCGATCGGCCCGCTGATCGGCCTCGTGATCGCCGACCGCTTCGAGCGCAAGTCGGTGATCGTCGCGATGGCGGCGGCGATCGTCGTTTGCGGGCTGCTGTTCAGCCAGACGACGGTGGGCGCATTCCTGATCGTGCTCGGCATCGGCCTCACGCTCGCGAGCAACATCATGTCGTACAGCTTCCACGCGTATCAGGCCGAGCTGTTCCCGACGTCGATCCGCGCACGGGCGGTCGGCTTCGTCTATTCGTGGAGCCGCTTCTCGGCGATCTTCTCGTCATTCGTGATCGCGGCCGTGTTGAAGGGCTTCGGTACGTTCGGTGTATTCGCGTTCATTGCGGGCGCGATGGTGATCGTAATGGCCGCGATCGGATTCATGGGGCCGCGCACTAAGGGCATCGCGCTCGAATCCATCTCGAAGTAATCGGTGGTCGCGCACGCGTGTCGCGCCGTTCAGGCGGCATGCGTGCGATGCTATGGCGATTGCGTCGCGCGTACGGCGTGTGCCGCATATCTCGAATGATCCGGTATCCGAATCGATTTGAAGATGCAGTCGTGCCCTGGCGAAACACACCGCAATCTGAATCGATCTCGAACGCCCAACCAGCAAGCCTGCCACGCAATGAAAACGCGAGCGGAAACGAGTTGAAACAAAGCGTGACGAAGCGCAAAACCACGACTTTCCGCCCTGCCGATTCCTGTACGGACGCGTAAAATGAAGGGCCTGACGACTCATTAGCCGCCATCGGACCGACCGCGTTGCAACAGCGCCCGGCTCCGCCGCGAAGAGGCGTCGGCGCCGGGCGCACTCGATGCGCCGGACGTGTCGATGGCTCGCGCGGAAGATGCGCCGCTCGCAACAGCAGCATGCGGCGGCCGGATCGGCCGATGGCTTCGAACATATGATGCCTTCCAGCTTCACGCGGCGATTTGCGAAACCGCGTTGTCTTTCCCGTGCCGCCGCTGCATGTATCTGGCTTGCTGCGACACTGCCGATCTCCGTGCTGGTCGAGCGGTCTGCGTTTGCGGCGTCCGACGCATCGTCGCCCGTCGCTACTTCATCCTCATCAGTCGAATCACCCGCATCGGCAGCTTCTCGAGCGCATCCCGCGTCGGCGGCCCAGCCCGCGCCTGCCGCATCGCACACGCATCCGGAGCCTGCCAGCCCAGCATCGGGCGCATCGAGTGCATCGGGCACATCCGCAGCCTCCGCAGCTTCCGCTGTCGCACCTGCATCAGCCGCTTCCGCCACGCCCGCCAGCGAGGCCGAAGCCCCCGCACCGACACCGCCGCGCCAGCATCCGCCCCTGTCCGCCGAAGAGGCGAAAAATGCGACGGCGCGAGCGATCGACATGCGCAAGCGCTTCACGCAGGAAGTCACGCGGCGCCTGACCGTACCCGCGAGCGAACAGCGCGCGTACGGCGAGCGGCTCCAGAAGGCGCTTACCGATGCGGACCTCGGCAACCTGGCCGGCGAATACGTCGCGATGGTCGACCGCGCACCGAACGTCCAGGCGCTCTTCATCTATTTCCGCGCGACGCCAGCCAACGCATGGCTGATGATCGGTGCATCGCCGGTCGGCACCGGGCTGCCGGGCAAGTACGACCATTTCCTGACGCCGCTCGGTGTGTTCCACCACTCGCCGGACAACATGGATTTCCGCGCGGAAGGCACGACGAACGAGAACGGCATTCGCGGCTACGGGCACCGCGACATGCGCATCTACGACTTCGGCTGGGTGGACGGCGAGCGCGGCTGGGGCAAGGGCGGTGTATCGCAGATGCGCTTCCAGATGCATGCGACCGACCCCGATCGCCTCGAATCGCTGCTGGGCATCCGGCACTCGAAAGGGTGCGTGCGCATTCCCGCGTCGCTGAACACGTTTTTCGACCAGCACGGCCTGCTCGACGACGATTACCAGGCGCGCGTCGAAGCGGGCAAGTCGCTGTGGGTGCTGCGTCGCGATCGCGACATCACACCGATCGCGGGCCGCTACCTGGTCGTGATCGACAGCGCACGCAAGACGCGGCCGGCGTGGTCGCCGTTGCCGGGGCGCAAGGCGTGGTCGAAGCTGCCGAAGGGTGGCGACACGGCGGACTGACGGCCGGTGCGTCGGGCATGGGAGCGATCTGGATGAGAATAAATCCGTTTTATTGAACCATAATAAAAGCAAACTTTTATTATCCGATCCGGGTTCGTATAGTCGAGGCCAGTTTCGCGGAACCCTGCCGCGCCTGGACCACCACCGATCACACGACCCGATGAAAACTCTCTACAAGCTCGCTCCGCTCGCGATGCTCGGCGCCTTCGCGACGCATGCCTGTGCGCAAAGCAGCATCACGCTGTACGGTCTCATTTCGGCTGGTGTCGGGTTCGCGACCAACCAGGGCGGCAAGAACGCCTGGCAGGCGTTGTCCGGCACGAACCAGAACCCGCGCTGGGGGCTGAAGGGCAAGGAGGATCTCGGGCAGGGGCTGTCCGCGATCTTCCAGCTGGAGAACGGCTTCAACGTGATGACGGGCACGGCCGCGCAGAACGGCCGCGAGTTCGGTCGGATGGCCTATGTCGGCCTCGCCGACCGCACCTACGGCTCGCTGACGTTCGGCCGCCAGTACGACGCGATCCACGACTACATCGGGCCGG
Organism: Burkholderia sp. SRS-25; assembly: GCF_004343765.1. Classification (NCBI taxonomy): domain Bacteria; kingdom Pseudomonadati; phylum Pseudomonadota; class Betaproteobacteria; order Burkholderiales; family Burkholderiaceae; genus Burkholderia; species Burkholderia sp. SRS-25. The sequence goes on along the minus strand of NZ_PTXM01000033.1, from coordinate 29,676 downwards.
TGATCATCGCGAGCAACGGCGTGAACATCGGCGACAACGACAACGGCTACAACGACATCCGCGTGCAGAACTCGGTGAAGTACGTGAGCCCCGTCTACTACGGCCTGAAATTCACCGCACTGTATGGCTTCAGCAACGCGACCGGCTTCGCGAACAACAGTGCATACAGCTTCGGGCTCGGCTACGAGCAGGGCCCGCTGCGCTGGAGCGCGGTCTACGCGCAGTACAACCATCCATACAGCGCGACGAACCAGGACGGCGCGATCGCGAACGACTATGCGTCGCCGCTGCTGATCTTCAGCAAGAGCGCGATGTCGCCCGCGGCCTACGCGAGCCGGCAGCGGATCGCGGGCACGGGCGGCTTCTACACGATCGGCCGCGCGCAGTTCGCGGCGATGTTTACCGACGTGCGCTACGATTACCTCGACAACACGCACCTGCACCTGCAGAACCTCGGCGTGAACGTCGTCTACACGATGACGCCGCAGCTCTTCCTCGGCGCCGCGTATGCGTTCACGAACGGCAAGTACGACGTGATCGACAAGCGGCCGAAATGGCACCAGGTGAACCTGCAGGCCGATTACTTCCTGTCGAAACGCACCGATGTCGCGCTGACGGTGATCGCGCAGCAGGCGGCCGGCGACGCCGACCATGCGCAGATCTTCGCGTACGCCCGGTCGACCGGCACGCGCCAGATGATGGCGACGCTCGGCGTCCGGCACGTTTTCTGAGCGCACGACCATGACCCATCCGATCGCATCCCGCCGCACCTTCCTGAAACTGTCCGCCGCGCTGGCCGGCACCGCGCTGCTGCCCGAAACGGGCGCATTCGCAGCCGGCGGCGAGGCCGCGCGCCGCACGGTGATCATCGATACCGACCCGGGGCAGGACGACGCCATCGCGATCCTGTTCGCGCTGGGCGCGCAGGACCGGCTCGACGTGCGCGCGTTGACCGCCGTCGCGGGCAACGTGCCGCTCGACCTGACCGAACGCAATGCGCGGATCATCCGCGACTGGGCCGGCCGCACGAAGACGCTGCCCGTCTACGCAGGCTGCCCGCGTCCGCTCGTTCGAGACCTCGTGACGGCCGCGAACGTGCACGGCAAGACGGGGCTCGAAGGCGTCGAACTGCATGAGCCGCGGGCGCCGCTTGCCGCCGGTCACGCGGTGTCGTATCTCGTCGATGCGCTGAGCCGTGCAGCGCCGGGTAGCGTGACGCTGTGCGCGCTGGGCCCGCTGACGAACCTCGCGACCGCGTTGGTCGAAGCGCCGCAGATTCGCGGCGCGTTGCGCGAAATCGTGCTGATGGGCGGCGCGTTCTTCGAGCGCGGCAACATCACGCCGGCTGCCGAATTCAACATCTACGTCGATCCGCAGGCGGCCGAAGTCGTATTCGGCAGCGGCGTGCCGATCGTCGTGCTGCCGCGCGATGTCGCCGTGAAAGCGCCGATCACGCCGGCGCGCGTCGCGCCGTTCCGCGCGCTCGGCAACCGCTGCGGCGCGATCGTCGCGGACATCATGGATGCCGAGCTCGCGTACAACAAGAAGCGGCGCGGTGTCGAAGACGCGCCGATGTACGACCCGACCGCGGTCGGCTATCTCGTCGATCCGACGCTGTTCGGCGGGCGCAAGGTGAACGTGATGGTCGAGACGACCGGGCAGTGGACGCTCGGCGAGACCGTCGTCGACTGGAGCGGACGCAGCGGCCGTACGGCGAACGCGACGTGGATCAACGAGGTCGACGCGGACCGCTTCTACGCAGCGCTCGTCGAGCGCATCGCGAAGCTGCCCTGAAGGTAATCAGATGTGCTTCGCAATCCACTCGCGGCACGTACGCACGTGCGGGCCGCGATCGTCGCCGGCGAGCGAGATCAGCGAGATCGCACGCGTGACGCGCGGCTTGTCGACGCGCAGCGCGACGAGTTCGGGATCGTGCAGATGCATCGTGTAGAGGCTCGGCAGCACGGCGGTGGCGAGGCCGTTGCGCGCAAGCGCGTAGAGCGGCTCGGTGTATTCCATCCGGTACGTGACGTTCAGGCGCAGCTTCTCGGCGCCGCCGGTGCGATGGAGCGATTCGCTGACGCTGCCGCGCACGAACACCGCGAGCTCGCGATCGACGAGCCTGGCCCACGTGACGCTCTTCGCGCGGGCGAGCGGATCGTCATGCCGCACGACGATCACGATCTCGTCCTCGAAAAGCTGCCGGTAGCGCAGCGTGCCGTCGTCGCTGTCCGGTTCGCGCACGCCGATGCCGAGATCCGCGACGCTGTCGCGCACGGCTTCGACGAGCGCGCTGTTCGGCAGGTCGGTGAGGGTGAAGCGCAGCGTCGGGTGCGCGTCGCGCAGTGCATTGAGCGCGGGCAGCAGGCGGCCCGCGACCGACGGGATGAACGCGATGCGCACGGTCTGGATGCGTTCGCCGATGAGCCGCGTCATGTCGTCGAAGGTGCCGCGCGCCTGGTTGAGCAGGCGTTCGGCGAGCGGCAGCACGGCTTCGCCCGCGGAGGTGAGCGTGAGCCGGTGCGCGGAGCGCGCGAACAGGCGCCCGCCGAGCAGGAACTCGATCTGGCGGATCGACGCGGTGAGCGCGGGCTGCGTGAGCGACAGCGCCTGCGCGGCCTGCGTGAAGCTGCGTGCGTGGGCGAGCACGACGAAGTGCTGGACCTGCCGCAGCGTGAGCGCGGGCAGCAGCGACGAGCGGTCGGACGACATCGGGCAATAACGGTCGGGATGCGGTACGCGGCAGTATAAGACCGCGCTGCGTGAATCGGCACAGGACAATATTCGGAATCACAGGAGAACCACCATGTCAGCGACTGACACGATGCCGGCGCGCGCGCCGGCCAGCTGGCTCGAACGCCGCTTCGCGCTTGCCGCGCGCGGCACGAGCGTGCGCACGGAGGCGATCGCGGGCGTCACGTCGTTTCTCGCGGCCGCGTACCTGCTCGTCGTGATCCCGTCGCTGCTCGCGACGGGTGGGATGGAGCGCGGCGCGGCGACGACCGCGACGATCATCGTGTTCGTGCTGTTCACCACGCTGATGGGGCTCTACGCGAACCTGCCGTTCCTCGTCGGCCCCGGCATCGGCGGCTCGGTGATCATCGGCGTGACGCTCGCGACGACGGAACACGTCGGCTGGCAGACGGGCCTCGGCATCGCCTGCGTATCGGGCGTGCTGTTCTTCCTGCTGACGATCCTCGGCGCGCGCGGCGTCGTGGTTCGGCAGATTCCCGTGCAGATCAAGCTCGGGCTCGGCGCGTCGATCGGCCTGTTCGTCACGATGCTCGGGCTGCGCAACGCGGGGATGGTCGTCGCGAACGCGAAGACCAACGCGTTCGCGCTCGGCGACTTCTCGCGGCCGGGCGCGCTCGTCGCACTGATCGGCCTCGCGGTCGCGATCGTGCTGCAGGCGCGCAAGGTGCCCGGCGCGATCCTGATCGCGATCCTCGTCGCTGCCGCGGCCGGCGTGCCGCTCGGCGTCACGCACCTGCCCGCGTCGTTCGTGTCGCTGCCGCACAGCATCGCGCCGATCGCGTTCAAGCTCGACATCGGCAGCGCGTTGAGCCTCGCGGCCGCGCCGTACCTGTTCGCGTTCTTCGCGGCGGAATTCTTCTCGACGCTCGGCACCGCGCTCGCGGTCGGTGCGAAGGCGAACCTGCTCGACGAACAGGGCAACCTGCCGAACATCAACCGGCCGTTCCTCGTCGATTCGCTCGCGGCGACGCTTGGGCCCGTGTTCGGCATTCCCGCGCTGACCGCGCTGATCGAATCGGCGGCGGGCGTCGAGGCCGGCGGCCGCAGCGGGCTGTCGTCGCTGGCCGCGGCCGTGCTGTTCGCCGCGATGCTGCTGTTCGTGCCGGTCGCGCTCGCGATCCCGAAAGAGGCGACCGCGCCGGCGCTGATCCTCATCGGGCTGTCGATGTTCGCGACGATCCGCCATACGCACTTCGACGACTTCACCGATGCATTGCCCGTGATGTCGATGGTGCTGCTCACGCTGATGTCGAACAGCTTCGGCACCGGCATCGCGGGCGGCCTGCTGTGCTACGTGCTCGTCAAGCTGCTGGCGGGCCGCTGGCGCGACGTGTCGTGGGGGCTCGTCGTGCTCGCGCTGCCGCTCGGCTATTACTTCTGGACCGTCGTGAAGCCGAACTGAGAGACGGCATTCGCGACGCATCGGTACTACCAAGAAAGAGACTGCAATGAAGGGAACACCAGGCAACGTCCCGGCCGCGCGCACGGGCATCGAGATCACGCCGGCCCATCGGGCCTTCTTCCACGCGATGCCGAAGGTCGAGCTGCATTGCCACCTGCTCGGCGCGGTGAGGCACGACACGTTCGTCGCACTCGCGGAGCGCAGCGGCGCGCCGATCGAGCGCGCGGAAATCGACGCGTTCTATGCGCGCGGCGAGAAGCCGGTCGGCGTGCTGCACGTGCTGCGCGCGCTCGACCAATATCTGCTCACGCGGCCCGACGACCTGCGGCGGATCGCCTACGAGTATCTGGAGGATGCCGCCGCGTACAACGTGCGGCATGCGGAGTTCTTCTGGAATCCGACGGGTACGGTGCATGTGTCGGGTATCGCGTATGCGGATGCGCAGGCCGCGATCGTGACGGGTATTCGCGACGCCGCGCGCGACTTCGGGATCGGCGCGCGCCTGATTCCGAGCATCGACCGCGAGCAGGATCCCGACGAAGCGGTGGCGATCGTCGAATGGATGAAGGCGAACCGCGCGGACGAAGTCGCGGGGCTCGGGATCGATTATCGCGAGAACGACCGGCCGCCGGAGCTGTTCTGGAAGGCTTACCGCAATGCACGTGCGGCGGGCTTTCGCACGACCGCGCACGCGGGCGAGTTCGGGATGCCGTGGCGCAACGTCGAGACGGCCGTCGATCTGTTGCAGGTCGATCGCGTCGATCATGGTTATACGATCGTCGACAACCCGGAGCTGTGCGCCCGCTATGCGGAACGCGGGATCGTGTTCACCGTCGTCCCGACGAATTCGTACTACCTGCGCACGCTGCCGCCGGAGCAATGGGCGGAACGGCACCCGATGCGCAAGATGCCGGGCCTCGGGCTGAAGATCCATCCGAACACCGACGATCCGACGCTGCACAAGGTCAACCCGTCGGAGGCGTGGGAGCTGATGTTCAGCCATTTCGGCTTCACCGTGGCCGAGCTGAAGCAGTTCATGCTGAACGGGATCGACGGCGCGTGGGTGGACGACACGACGAAAGCTGCATGGCGTGCGGCGTGGGCGCCGGAGTTCGACGTGCTGGCGGCCACGCTCGCGGCGGGCTGAGCGCGGCTGCGTTGTAAGCCGGCCGGTGCTTCAACCGTCCGGCGATTCCCGGCGCGGGGCGCCGCATCGGCAACCGCCTTCGTCATCGTGCGCTCCTATAATGAGCGCCGACACGACAACAGCAACAATAAAGACGAGGGCAACCCTTCCAATGGGCAATCGAGCATGGCTCTATCTCCAGGCCGGTGATGGAGATGACGCGCGGACGATCGAGTTCGCGGAATCCAACAATCACTTTCCGCTGCTGTGGCGCGTCCTGCTCGCCGACGGCGGTGCGGGCGACGCGATCACCGATCAGCGCGTATTCGGCGATGCGGGCACGCCGAATCTCACCAGCGACGCGCGTGCGGCGCTAGCGCGACTCAGCCGGCTCGCGTCGTTCGTCGCCGCGTATTCGCTGCCCGGCGACGATCCGGCGCTCGCGCGCCAGTTCGATGCGGTCGTGCGTCATCTCGGCGAATCGATCGATGCGCTCGGCGATGCGCACGGCGCACCGCGGTTTTCCGCGAATCTCGACGAGTTGTCGTGGCTCGACGGCGGCGATCCGAACGACTACATCGACGAGGAACGCGATACCTGCACGCGCCTGTGGTGGCAAGTCGCGAACTGCATGGATTTCCGCGACGTGCGCGGCGTGCGCGATGCGCTCGAGATCGAGTCGCCGCGCGACTGGGCGTGGGGCTTCGGGTTCGGCGGCGTGTCGCATCACTATTTCGTTCGCCAGGAGCCGCCGCGCGGCGTGACGTTTGCCGAGATGTTCGATGCCGGCGAAGTGCACGGCAACCGGCTCGGCTACGGCACGTTCAGCTTTCGCGCACGCAACGGGCTGTGGGGCGTGCGACGTGAAACCCACGATGCGTGGCACGTGATCGTGCCGCCCGAGTGGACGAACCTGTGGACGAGCGGCGCGCGTGACGACCGGCTGCTGTGGGCCGCGCGCGACGGGAAGGTCGGCCTGCTGTTCGCCGATGGCGATATCGACCGTGACGGCGACGAGATGCGGATCGTGCGCGAGCCGTCATTCGACGCCGTGTGGGATTTCAGCGGCGACGTCGCCTGCGTGCGCGTCGACGAGCGGTTCGGGCTCGTGCGCACGGACGGCACGTGGGCGCTCGAACCGTCGCTCGACGATTTCGGCGATTTCACGGGCGGAGTCGCATCCGCGAGCCTGGACGGCCGCTGGGGCTTCGTCGACACGCACGGGGCGTGGGCGATTCCGCCTCGATTCGACGATGCGCACGAGTTCGAGAGCGGCACCGTCGCGGCGGTATCCGAAGGCGAACGGTGGGGGCTGATCGGGCGCGACGGGCAATGGCGCGCGCAGCCCGAGTGGGACGCGCTCGAATGGTCGTCCGAATGCGGCGCCTTCGTCGCGCGGCGCAACGGTCACGTCGGCCTCGTCGATGCGAAAGGCCGCGTCGTCGTCGAGCCGCATTACGCGGAAGTCGCCAGGCTGACCGACGACGAACGGACGGACATGCTGACCGAGCTCGGCGCGATCCGCCATATCGTGCGGCGCGACGACGGGCGTTGCGCGATCGTCGACGGGCAGGGCCGCGTGCTGACGCCGTTCGACTTCGTCAACATGGGGGCGCTGCCGTGGTTGCCCGATGACGAAGCCGTGCCGGGCGAGCTGTTCACGCGTTACGCGATCGGTGTCCTGCCGGGCGAGCCGGTGCAACTCGCGATCTGCGATCTCGAGACGGGCGCGACGGTCATGCAGGGGCGCTACGACGACGTGGCCGGCCTGTTCTGGGGCGCCGATCACGGCTGGCTGGCCAGTGTGGAGGATGAGGGCGGCAACGACGTGCGTGCGACGGTGCTTCGCGCGGACGGCACCGTGCTGCATCCGGCGCGTTACACGCGGATCGGCGACGATGCGCTGTTCGACGACGATCGCGCCGCCGGCGCCGGACACGCGACGCTGATGCCGTGGTTCGTCCGCCGTGTCGCGCTCGCGCAGCGCTGGAGCCTGGGCGAGCCGGTCGCCGCGTTGCGCGACGACGGCGTGCCGGTATGGCTGTACGCGGACGGGCAAGCGACGACGACGCTTCGATAGGCCGAGCCGTTGTCGTGGATGCCGGCGTGGCGCGCCGGCACTCCGGTCAGCGGAAGAACCTCAGCCAGTCGAACAGGCCCGGATGCGGCGTGCGCCGCCGCGGCGCCGGCGCGCTGCGCGGCCGGAAGTCCGGCGAGAACTGCGCGTGCGGATCGATCGCCCGCGCGCGCAGCGCCGCATCGTAGAACGTGCCGACGATCGGCAGCGCGCTGTGCGCGCCCGCGCCCCAGTAGTCGCTGCGCAGCGTCACGCTGCCGTCGTCGAAGCCGACCCACGCACCGGCCACGAGCTGCGGATGCATCAGGATGAACCAGCCGTCCGCGTTGTCCTGCGTCGTGCCCGTCTTGCCGGCGACGTCGACCCGAATTCCGTAGCGCGAACGGATGTCGGCGCCGGTGCCGCGATCGACGACGTCGCGCATCACGTCGACCAGCGTCTGCGCGGCGGGCTCAGGCAACGCACGTTCGGGCGGCGCGCTGCCGAAGGCGGCGAGCACCTTGCCGTCGCGATCCTCGATGCGCGTGATCATCTGCGGCGCGACGTAGACGCCGCGGTTCGCGATCGTGCCGTACGCGGACACCATCTCCTTCAGCGTGACGGGGCTCGTGCCGAGCGCCAGCGACGGCACCGCGTCGAGCGGGCTCTCGCGCACGCCCATCGCGCGGGCGAGCTGCGCGACCTTCGCGGCGCCCTCGTGCTGCATCACCTGCGCGGTGATGCGGTTGCGCGACAGCGCGAGCGCATCGCGCAGCGTCATCGGCTCATCGGTCGGCGGCTCGGCATCGGTCGGGCGCCAGACCGCGCGCCCGTCGATCGGAATCGCCACCGGGCGGTCGACGAACGTATCGCCCGGCCGCATGCCGTCCGCGAACGCGGCGCCATAGACGAACGGCTTGAAGGTCGAGCCGGGCTGGCGCCGCGCCTGCGACACGTGATCGAACGGCTCGCTGCCGAAATCGGGGCTGCCGACCCACGCGCGGATCGCGCCGTTGCGCGGATCGATCGCGACGAAGCCGGCCTGCACCTGCGTCTTGCGCTCGCACAGCGCGCGCACGAAATCGCGATTGGCGCCGAGCCGCTTCAGCGCCGCGACGTCGGTCAGCCCCGTGTCGCGCGCCTGCCGATAGTCGGGCGTCTGGCGGATGAAGCCGCGGAACAGGTCGTTGCGCAGCCCGCAGCCGGACGGGCCGCGCCATGCGCCGTCGGCGATCGCCTGCAGCCGTTCGGTCTGCCGCGTCAGCGCCTGCGTCGCCATGTCCTGCAGCCGCGCGTCGAGCGTCGTGCGCACGACGAGGCCGTCCGAGTAGAGGTCGAAGTTGTTGCGATCGGCCCACGCGATCAGCCATTTGCGCAACTGCACCGCGAAGTGCGGGGCGAGACCGGGCTGCCCGGACTGCGGCTCGAAGTCGACGCGCAGCGGCTGGCGTTGCAGTTTCGCGAGCTGCTGCGGCGTCAGCATGTGCATCTGCGCCATCCGGTCGAGCACGATGTTGCGTCGCTGCACCGCGCGCTCCGGGTTCAGCACCGGGTTGTAGTAGCTGTTGCCCTTCAGCATCCCGACGAGCGTCGCGCTTTCGACGATGTCGAGCTGGTCGGCCGACTTGCCGAAGTAGGTGCGCGCGGCCATTTCGACGCCGTACGCGTTGTACAGGAACGGCACGGTATTCAGGTAGGTCTCGAGAATCTCGTCCTTGCTGTACACCGACTCGATCTTGAACGCGGTGATCAGCTCCTTCACCTTGCGCGTGAGCGTCGGCGCGCGGCCGACCTCATCCGGATACAGGTTGCGCGCGAGCTGCTGCGTGATCGTCGACCCGCCCTGGCGGTCGCCCGAGAATGTGTGCAGCCCGGCTGCGATCGTGCGGCGCAAGTCGATGCCGTGATGCGTGTAGAAGCGGTGGTCCTCGGTCGCGATCAGCGCGTCGACCATGTGCGGCGAGATCTGCTTGAGCGGCACCCATTCGCGGTTGACGGGCCGGAATTCGGCGATCAACTGGCCGTCGGCCGACAGCACGCGCGCGGGGCGGTCGATGCGCGCCTTGCGGATGTCGCCGATGCTCGGCGTGAACGGGACGAACGCGAGCAGCACCAGCAGGCCCAGCACCGGGATCGCGGCGAGCGTCAGCGCGACGCCGCGGCGCGTCGGATGACGCAGGCGATGCAGCGCGCCGGCGCCCAGCGCGCGGAAGCGCGCGCCGCAGGCGGCGGCGAACGGTACGACGCGGGCACGGCAACGGAGCCACGCGTCTCGGAGAAGCGGCACGAAGCGATTCAAGGCGGCAGGAGCGCGGATGGAAGAGGCGCGATCCTAGCAAACGGAACACGTGCGACGCCCGCCAAAACGGCCGTTTGCTTGCAGGATTTACAGACGATTACGTTTGTTGCCCGCCGACAACCTTTTACGGCGCAGCCCGATGCGATTCTTCCGACGAATCGTGGCCGGCCCGCCAGCGTTCGACGCCGTCCGGTCAGCGCGGCAAGGCGTCGTCGGCAGCCATTGCGACCACATCCGCCAGCCGCTGCGCGGCCGCTTCCATCTGCGCGCGGCCGAACCCGCCGAAGCCCAGCACGAGCCCCGGGCGGGCCGTGCCCGGCGCGAACATCGGCGACACGGCACGCACCGCGACGCCGGCTTGCGCGGCGCGCTCCACTACGTCGAGATCGTCGATTCCTTCCGCGAGCCACAGCACGACGTGCATCCCCTGGTCGCCCGGCTGCACCCACGCGCGCTCGCGCGGCAGCCGCGCACCGAGCGTGTCGATCAGCAGCGTGCGCTGTTCCGCATACACGCCGCGCACGCGGCGGATGTGGCGGTCGAGGTGGCCTTCCGCAATGAATGCGGCCAACACGTGCTGGTCGGCGGTCGGTGCGTGGCGATCCATCAGCACGCGGGCGCCGCAGAACGCGGGCACGAGATCGTCGGGCGCGATCACATAGCCGAGCCGCAGCGACGGAAACAGGATCTTGCTGAACGTGCCGAGGTAGATCACGCGGTCGGGGTCGAGCCCCTGCAGCGACGGGAACGGATGGCCTTCGTAGCGCAGCTCGCTGTCGTAATCGTCCTCGACCACCCACGCGCGCTGCCCACGTGCCCATGCGAGCAGCGCATTGCGCCGCGCCATGCTGAGCGGCATGCCGAGCGGATACTGGTGCGACGGCGTGACGAATGCGACCCGCGCATGCGGCGCGAGACGGATGCCGGCGTCGACGTCGAGGCCGTCGGCGTCGACCGGCACCCGCACCATCGCGTCGCGCTGCCCGGTGCTGTCGAGCAGCGCGGTGATGCCGCGATAGGCCGGATTCTCGACCCATGCCTGATCGCCCGCGCCGAGGAGCACCTGGCTCGCGAGATGCAGCCCCTGCTGTGTGCCGCTCGTGATCACGACCTGGTCGGCATGGCAGCGCACCGAGCGCGAGCGGCGCACGTAGTCGGCGATCGCTTCGCGCAGCGGCAGCGCGCCTTGCGGATCGGCATAGCCGGACGGCGCGCCGGCGCCGCGTGCGCGCAGGCGGTTGCCGAGCCGGCGCCAGATGTCGTCGGGCGCGGTGAGGCCGATCGGCACCGAGATCGCGAACGGCATGGCCGGCAGCGGGCGGAATTCGCCGGCGATCCTCGCGAAGGTGGCGGCCGGCTCGGGCAGGCCTGTATGCGCCGGCGGGTGGCGCCGCGCAGGCGGTTCGGGAGCGTCGACGGGCGGCGGCCCGGCGAGCGCGAGCGCATTTGCGACGCGCGTGCCCGCGCCGCCGCGCGATTCGAGAAAGCCTTCGGCGACGAGCTGCGCATACGCATCGACGACAGTGCCGCGCGCCACCTGCAGCGACGTGGCGAGCCGCCGCGTGGACGGCAGCACGTCGCCCGGATGGACGTCGCCGCGCCGCACGGCGTCGCGCAGCGCCTGCGCGAGCTGGCGGCTCAGGTCGCCGGCCGCGCGATCGAGCGCGCCGAGCGACGGGATATCGGCGTTCCGGGCCGTTCTTGCCATGATTCTGGTCTGCTGAAATTGTTCCAAACCGGCTCTACAGCATAAACCAGTTTGACGCCACAATCGGCGCATGACGGGCCAGCGCCCGATCCGTTCCCACCCCGCACGACCGTGGAGCCGACATGTACGTCCCCGCCGATTTCAACGAACCCAACCCCGACGCGCTGCGCGAGCTGATCGTGCAGCATCCGTTCGGCAGCCTGATCACGCACGGCACCAGCGGGCTCGACGCGAACCACATCCCGTTCGAACTGCTACCCGGCGACGGCGGCCTCGGCGAACTGCATGCGCACGTCTCGCGCGCGAATCCGGTCTGGCAGGACGTTGCGAACGGCGACGAGGTGCTCGTGATCTTCCGCGCGGGCGACGCGTATATCTCGCCGACCTGGTATCCGAGCAAGCATGTCGCGCACCGGCAGGTGCCGACGTGGAACTACGTGGTCGTGCATGCGCACGGCCGCATCACGGTGCGCGACGACGCGAAATTCGTGCGCGGCGTGGTCGCCCGGCTGACGCGCACGCACGAGGCGTCGCAGCCGGTGCCGTGGAAAATGGGCGACGCGCCGGCGGATTATCTCGACGCGATGCTGCAGGCGATCGTCGGGCTGCAGATCGAGATCACGCGGCTCGTCGGCAAACGCAAGCTCGGGCAGAACAAGGACGCGGCCGATATCCGCGGCGCGGGCGACGCGCTGGTCGCGAACGGCAACCTCGCGATCGGGGAAGCGATGATCGCGGCGGCCGACGCGAAGCGCGGGTGAGCGCCCGTGACGGGCAGGCATGGGCGGGCAAGCGCCACGCCCGCGCACCGGCCCGTCACTGCGTGCGCGTCGCGCCCTTCGCGCCTTCACCGGCCTGCGCGAGCGCGCTGCGAATCGCGGCTTCGGTCTTGTCGTACCCGCCTTCGCCATAGCGCGTATAGACGACCTTCCCGTTCGCGTCGATCAGGTACAGCGCGGGCCAGTACTCGTTGCCGTACGCGCGCCACGTGTCGTAGCGGTTGTCCTGCGCGACCGGATAGCGGATATCGAAGCGCTTGATCGCATCGGCGACGTTCTTCGCGTCGCGCTCGAACGGATACTCGGGCGTATGCACGCCGACCACGACGAGCCCCTGGTCGCGATACTTCCGGTCCCACTCCTTCACGTACGGAATCGTATGAATGCAGTTGATGCACGAGTACGTCCAGAAATCGACGAGCACGACCTTGCCGCGCAACTGGCCGAGCGTCAGCGGCGGGCTGTTGTGCCAGCGGTCGATGCCCGTGAAATCGGGCGCGGCCGTGCCGGCCTGCGAAGTCGGCATGCCCGCGTCGTCGCGGGTGCCCGCGAAGGCGGCGAGCCCGGCTGTGGCGGCAAGGGCGATGACGAGGGCGGCGATCTTGAGTCGGGGCAGCATGGCGTTCTCCTGAACGGGAGGCCGCCGCGCGGTGGCGGCGGCCGGACGGGTTTCGACAGGCCCCATTAGGCGGCGCCGACGTATCTGCGATGTGTCCGGCGGGCCACGCGTGTGCAATGTTGTGTGTCGTCACGGCGGCGCGATACATTGGGATACAAACACCCGCCCGCCGTGCGGTATAAAAGCGGACATCACCTGCCCGAATACCTCGACACCGACTCATGGACAAGATCGACCACGTGCTGATCGTCGACGACGACCGCGCGATCCGCGAACTGATCGCGGATTACCTGGAGAAGAACGGCATGCGCGTCTCGCTGGCCGCGAATGGCCGCGAGATGCGCAACGTGCTGGACGACGGCGCGCCCGACCTGATCGTGCTCGACCTGATGATGCCGGGCGAGGACGGCCTCACGCTGTGCCGCGACCTGCGTGCCGGCAAGTTCCGCACGGTGCCCGTGCTGATGCTGACCGCGCGCGGCGAGGAAACCGACCGCATCATCGGCCTCGAGATGGGCGCGGACGATTACCTGGCCAAGCCGTTCGCGGTGCGCGAGCTGCTCGCGCGGATCCGCTCGGTGCTGCGCCGCGCGCGCATGCTGCCGCCCGGCATGCAGGTGACGGAAACCGCGGAGATGCTCGCGTTCGGCGAATGGCGGCTCGACACGACCGGGCGCCACCTGCTCGATGTGGAAGGCACGCTGGTCGCGTTGAGCGGCGCCGAATACCGGCTGCTGCGCGTATTCCTCGACAACCCGCAGCGCGTGCTGACGCGCGACCAGCTGCTCAATCTCACGCAGGGTCGGCAATCCGATCCGTTCGACCGGTCGATCGACCTGCTTGTGAGCCGGCTGCGCCAGCGCCTGCGCGACGGTGCGCGCGAGCCGCGCTACATCAAGACGCTGCGCAACGAGGGCTATGTGTTCTCGTCGGCCGTGACTGCCGTCGACGGTACGCAATGAGCGCGCGCATGCCGTGGCACTGGCCGCGCTCGCTGTTCGCGCGGCTCGCGCTGATCCTGTGCGTGGGCCTCGCGCTCGCGCAGACGCTTTCGTTCTGGCTCACCGTGACCGAGCGCGACCAGGCGACCACCAACCTGATGATGGGCTACATCGAGCGCGAGGTCGCGAGCTCGGTCGCGCTGCTCGACCACCTGCCGCCGGCCGAGCGGGCCGCATGGCTGCCGCGCCTCGCGCGGCGCAGCTATACGTTCATCCTCGGGCCCGGCGAGACCGGCACGCCGCCGGAAGCGCGGCTGTCGGCGCGCGTCGAGCGCTCGATCTCCGACGGCATCGGCGGCGACTACCCGCTGACCGCGAACGCGATTCCCGGCGACCGCGAACATCTGCAGGTGCATCTGCGCCTGACCGACGGTTCGCCGCTGACGATCGACATCCATCCGATGTCGACGGTGCCGCTGTCGGGCTGGCTGCCGGTCGTGCTCGCGCTGCAGCTCGCGGTGCTGGCCGCATGCTGCTGGCTCGCGGTACGGCTCGCGACCCGGCCGCTCAAGCAGCTCGCGCAGGCCGCCGATGCGCTCGGCCCCGACCTGAAGGGCGAGCGGCTGAACGAGGGCGGGCCGTCGGAAGTCGCGCGCGCCGCCCGGGCGTTCAACGCGATGCAGGATCGCATCGCGCAGTACATGGCCGAACGCATGCAGATCCTCGCGTCGATCTCGCATGACCTGCAGACGCCGATCACGCGGATGCGCTTGCGCGCCGACATGATGGAGGACGACGCGCAGGGCGCGAAGCTGCGCCAGGACCTGCTCGAGATGGAGCATCTGGTGAAGGAGGGCGTCGCGTATGCGCGGACGCTGCACGGCAACGAGGAAGCCGCGCGCCGTATCGATCTCGACGCGCTGCTCGACAGCATCGTGTGCGACTACACGGATGCCGGGCAGGACGTCGCGCTGCACAGCCGCGCGCCGCTCGCGCTCGTCACGCGGCCGAAGGCGCTGCGCCGCATCGTCGGCAACCTCGTCGACAACGCGCTGAAGTTCGCGGGCGCGGCCGAGATCGACGTGCACGCCGCACCGGACGGCGGCGCGGTGATCGCCGTGCTCGATCGCGGGCCCGGCATTCCGGACGATCAGCTCGACGCGGTGTTCGAGCCGTTCCGGCGCGTGGAGACGTCGCGCAACCGCGAGACGGGCGGCACGGGGCTCGGCCTCGCGATCGCGCGGCAGCTCGCGCTTGCGATGGGCGGCACGCTCACGCTGACCAACCGGACGGACGGCGGCGGGCTCGAGGCGCGGCTGACGCTGAGGAATGCGGGGTGACGGGATGCGGTGCGTGGGCGGCGCGGTTTCGGGTTCGTGGTGAAGCCGAAGCTGACGTTGAAGCCGAAGCCGAAGCCGAAGCCGAAGCCGAAGCCGAAGCCGAAACCGAAGCGCTCGACGTCACCCGCGCTGCAGATGCGCATCGACGAGCGGCGCGAGCGTCGCCGCATGCACGGCCGCGAGATCGTGCCGGCCGCCCGGCACGACGTGCAACTGCGCGTCGGGCAACCGTTCGAGCAGGCGCCGGCCGGCCGCGACGGGGCTGATCGGATCGTCGTCGCCCCACAGCAGCAGCGTCGGCTGCGCGATGCGGCCGATCTCCTGCGACAGGTCGGCACGGAACGTCATGAACCAGTCGGGAAGCTGCGGGTTGGCTTCCGCGAAACCGGTGCGCCAGTCCTGCGCGCCGAGCCTGGCCATGTCGAGTCCGCCGGACGTGACCGTCAGCACGAGATGCGTGATCAGTTCGGGCTTGTCGAGCGCCGCGCGCATCGCGATCACGCCGCCCATCGATTGCGCGATCACGGCGGTCGGCTGGTCGATCGTTTCCAGAACATGACGCACGAGGCTGTCGAAATTGTCGACGGCCGGATCGCGCGGGGTGTCTCCAAAGCCCGGATAGCCGACGATCCGGCGCTCGGCCGGATGCTCGAGAAGGCCGGCGAGCGGTTGCCAGAAGGCGGTGCTGCCCGATGCGCCGGGCAGGAAGAGCAGTTGCGACGGAACAGGCATGACGGTGCGGTTTTCCGGTGAATGAAGTGAATCGGGATGGCGCGGCGCGCGTGTCAGCACCGGCCGGTGCGCAGCGCGACGGTCCAGTCGTCTCGCCCGCGCGATGCCGCGGTGGCGGCCGCCGTGTGCCAGTCGTATTCGACCGCGTGGAATTCGACGTTCCAGCCGGCGGCCGTGCGCGACACCATCGCGTAGCGCGCATGCGGCGAGCCCGTCTCGATGCGGTGCGGATGCGGCAGGTCGTCGGTGTATGCCTGCAGCCCGACGCTGCCCGGGTTGACGATCAGCCGGCCGTCGTCGAGCTTGGCGGTGCGCGGGATGTGCGTGTGGCCGCACAGTATCAGCGATGCAGGTTCGTCGCCCGCGCGCCGCGCGATTTCATCGGGCGTGGCCGCGCGGCAGCCGTCGGGCGTGACCGTTTCGAGGAAATACACGAGGTCGCTGTCGGGCGTGCCATGCACCATCAGCACGTCGTCGCCGAGCGTCATGCGTTCGGGCAGCGCGGCGATCCATGCCAGATGATCGGCGCGCAGCGTGTCGTGCGCCCAGCGATCCGACAGCCGCATCGATTCGCGATCGCCGGTGAGTAACTGACGTTCGTGATTGCCCTTGATGGTCGGCAGGTCGAGCGCGATCAGGCGGTCGGCCGTCTCGGCCGGATGGAGCGCGCCGGACAGGATGTCGCCGAGATTGACGATCACGTCGGCGCCGCGGCGGCGGACGTCGTCGAGCACCGCGTCGAGCGCGGCGAGGTTGCCGTGGATGTCGGACAGCGCGGCGATTTTCATCAGTTGCTCCGAGAAACCCCGTCCTTCAGGACGGGGAGGAAAGGATTGCTGTTGACAGGCAGCTTCTTCGACGGGTTAGGATCACCGGCATGATCCTTGTCTATCGCTACCGGGTGAAATCGCTCAACGGACTGCTTAACAAGCAGAGCCGCGCGGTGAACTACGTCTGGAACTTCTGCAATGACACGCAGAAGCACGCGCTCAAGTGGGGCAAGAAGTGGCCGACGGGTTTTGACCTGAACGTGCTGACGACCGGCAGCAGCAAGGAACTCGGTATTCACTCCGGCACGGTCAACGCGACGTGCGAGCAATATGCGAAGTCGCGCAGCCAACACCGACGCCCTTACCTGCGCTATCGCGGCAGAAAATCGCTGGGCTGGGTGCCGCTGAAGGGCCGTGACCTGAAGCGCGAGGGTGACGCGTTCCGTTTCGCTGGCAACACGTTTCGCGTGTTCAACAGCCGCCCACTTCCCGAAGGCAAGATCAAGGACGGGACCAACTTTGCGCAGGATGCACGCGGCAACTGGTTTCTGAACATCGTGATCGAGATGCCGGATGTTCCGGCCAGACCTATCCGTTCCGGCGTCGGCATCGATCTCGGCCTGAAAGACTTCGCTACACTTTCGACCGGCGAGAGACTGCCTAACGATCGGTTCGGTCGATGCGCGGCCGAGAAGCTGGCGAAAGCGCAACGGGCACGAAAGCACAAGCGGCATATCGCGAAGCTGCACGCCAAGGTGGCGAATGCCCGTGCCGATTTCCAGCATAAACTCGCGCTCGATCTGGTGCGGCGCTTCGATTACATCGCGGTCGGCAACGTGTCGCCTGTCAAACTCGCCAGAATCAGGATGGCGAAGAGCGTCTACGACGCGTCCTGGTCGTCCTTCCGAAACAAGCTCCGCTACAAAGCGATCGTGCACGGGGCCACGTTCGAGGAAGTCGACGAAAGCGGTTCTACCCAGTCCTGTTCGGCGTGCGGGTCGAAAGACAGCACGACGCGGCCGAAAGGTATCGCGGGATTGAGAATAAGAGAGTGGGCCTGCAGTGACTGTGGTGTCGAGCATGATCGTGATATCAACGCTGCGCTGAACATTCTCCGATGCGGACGTGCATCGCCAGGTGTGGGAATCCTCTCCCTTTAGGGAGCGGAGGACGTCAAGGCGGATCGTCGGGGAAGGGAACGGCGATTGTCGCCAATTCGGCGCAGGCCGTCCAATGGCGAGCGCACGCGAAGCGGTGAGCGGTTGTACGTCAAGCCGCGGGTCTGAAGCCGCGGGGCGCGGTCAGTCGGTCGCGAGGCGCGCGTACATCGCGAAATCGCCGGGCGTGCCGCGCACCATCTTGTACGCGCGCAACAGCCCTTCATACCGGTAGCCGCACTTCTGCAGCACACGCGCGGAGCCTTCGTTGCTGGTCAGCACGACGGCCTGCATGCGCATGAAGCCGCCATCGGCGAATGCCCATGCGGTGACGGCCTCGCACAGTGCGCTCGCGATCCCGCGCCCCCAGTGCGACGGCGCGAGATCGTATGCGATCTCCGACGAGCGGTTCACGGTCGATACGGTATGCAGGCCGATCGTCCCGGCGAGGGCGCCCGATGCGTCGTCGATCACGGCGAGACGCCGGATCGAATCGGGGTCCGTCGAATCGATGGCGTCGAACAGCGGCAGCAGATCGTCGGGCGAGCGCAGGTTCCAGCTCGTGTGACGGTAGACGTCGGGATTCGTCAGGTACGCGTACCACGCGTCGAGGTCTGCGCGTTCGATCTGGCGCAGCGACAGGCCGGGAAAGCCGGAGCGGGGCGGCGTAGCGACTCTCATCGGCATCCGCGCCTACGCGGCATGACGCCGATACAGCGCCAGCGACCCGGCGAGCGCGAGCAGCATCGCGCCGCAGGTGCGCTCGAGCCACAGCGCCCCCGCGCGCTTCAGCAGCCGCACCGCGCGCGCGCCGAGCAGCGCGTAGCCGAACATCACGACACCGTCGAGCAGTGCGAACGTGACCGCGAGCGCGACGTATTGCGGCGCGAGCGGCGCGGACGGATCGAGGAACTGCGGCAGGAAGGCGGAGAAGAACAGATAGCCCTTCGGGTTCGTCACCGCGGTGAGGAAACTCTTCGCGAATATCGACGCGTTGCGCCCGGATGCGTCGCCACTGTGCGCGGCGGCGACGTCGAGCGCCCCCTTCGACATCAGCAGCCGGATGCCGACGTAAGCGAGATATGCGGCGCCGAGCCACTTCACCACCGAGAACCAGAACGCCGACGCCATCAGCAGCGCACCGAGGCCGAGCGCGACCGCGACGATTAGCACGAAGTCGGACAGCATCGCGCCCGCGAAGCCGTAGGCCGCGCGGCGCACACCGTAGCGCGAGCCGTTGGTCAGCGCGAGCAGCACGGTCGGGCCGGGAGTCGCGATACCGACGAACGCGACGGCGGCGAAGATCAGCAGGGTCGTTTCATGCATGAAGGCACTCCCGATGGATGGCGCGCGTTCGATTATCGGTTGCGCTTGCCCGGGCTGTACAGGTGCGGCGCGCTGCGCACAAGAGGGCCCGCACGACTATCTCAATTTTGGCAAGAAACTGTTTTCATTATTCCGCTTTCGATGGGAACCGGTTCCATCTACCATGGCGGCCGCAGCGGGCATGCCCGCCGCGTCGTCGCGCGCGGACGCCGCCGGCCTCGCACCGCCGGCGGATCTCGCCGCCCGCGCGCTACTCGCAACTGACAGACAGAACAACGGGTTCAACGCCCGGAGACACGACAACCATGAACAAGCAACTGATCGCAGCCCCGCTGCTGCTCTCGCTCGCGGGCCTCGCCGCCGCGCAAAGCTCCGTCACGCTGTACGGCATCGTCGATGCGGGGGTGACCTACCGCAGCAACGAGCGGGTCGGCTCCGCGGGCGCGTACACCGGCCATTCGAGCGTCGGGCTCACGACCGGCAACCTGTCCGGCAGCCGCTGGGGGATCAAGGGTTCCGAGGATCTTGGCGGCGGAATGCGCGCGCTGTTCGTCCTCGAGAACGGCTTCGACATCGCGAACGGCACGTCGGGGCAGGGTGGCCGCCAGTTCGGCCGCCAGGCATTCGTCGGCGTGGGCAGTGACCGCTACGGCACGATCACGCTCGGCCGCCAGTACACGTCGCTCGACGATTTCGTGAGCCCGGTCGGCCCGTCGTCGTACATCGGCGGCTTCGGCGCGCACCCGGGCGACATCGACGACCTCGACCAGACCGCGCGGGTCGACAGCTCGATCAAGTACACGAGCGCCAGCTACGCGGGCTTCACGTTCGGCGCGCTGTACGGCTTCGGCAGCCAGCCGGGCAGCATGAAGCAGCGCAACACGTGGAGCGTCGGCGCGGCCTACGCGGCGGGGCCGCTGCGGGTCGGCGTCGGCTACGAGCGCTCGGACAACAGCAAGACGGGCGCGACCGACCCGTCGGCCGGCAAGTGGCAGAGCACCGACGACGGGCTGTTCAACTCGTCGATCAACGAAGGCTATGCGAGCGCGCAGTCGCAGCAGATCATCGCGACCGGCGCGACCTACGACTTCGGCCCGGCCGTCGTCGGCGTGAACTACAGCAACGTGCAGTACCGCAGCGGCGGCCAGTCGCTGTTCACGGGCCACGCGACGTTCAACGTCGCGGGCGTGTTCACGCGCTGGAACGTGCGCCCGCAAACGCAACTGTTCGCCGGCTACAGCTACACGCGCGGCAGCGATGTCGACGGCGTGGACGACCGCGCGCAGTATCACAACGTCACGCTCGGCGCCGTGTATGACCTGTCGAAGCGCACCAGCGTGTACCTGCTCGGCGCGTACCAGCATGCATCGGGCATGACGCTCGACGCGCTGGGCCGGCCGGTGGCCGCGACGGCGTCGGTGTCGGACAAGGCGAACGGCCACTCGTCCGATTCGCGCTCGCAGGCCATCGTCAGCCTCGGCCTGCGCCAGAAGTTCTGACGCGCAGCGATCGTTGCGGCCGCAACGTTGCCCGCAGCCGATGCCGGCAACGTTGCACGCAGGCTCCTATACTGTCGCCTCCTTTCCTGGAGGAGATGACATGACCCGAACGCATTCCGCGAGTTGCCTGTGCGGAACCGTCACCGTGACGCTGCGCGGCGAGCCGGCGGCGCGCGCGAACTGCCATTGCGCGACCTGCCGCGATTTCTACGGCACGCCGGTGCTGTCGGCGACCGCGTGGCCGCCGGAGCAGGTTGCCGTCGAAGGCGCAAGCGCGACGTTCCCGCATCCGTCGAAGTCGATGTCGCGCACGTACTGCGCGTCGTGCGGCGAGATCGTGTGCGGCACCAACCGGCTCGGCATGCGTGTCGTGCCGAACAGCCTGGCCGCGCGTGCGCACGGCGGGCAACTGCCCGACGGCCTGCGGCCGACGATGCACCTGTTCTACCGGCACCGCGTGATCGACGTCGTCGATGCGCTGCCGAAATTCCTCGACGGCTGGGACGGCCCGACGCTCGACGAAGCGAACTGAACGATCGCGGCCGCGTGCCGGCACGGCCGGCGCGCGGTGTTCCCTGTCTTTTCCCTTGTTCTCCCTTTCCGCTCGCCGCATGCCGCTGCGCTGAATCGCGACGACGCGATCGCGCCGGATAATATTTTTTTTCTTTCATTTTAATTTCGATTTGTAATCATCGAGCCCATTTCCGGGGGAATGAAAAAAGGCAATGCGGATATTTCAGAAAAAATGACGCATTTGCTTTGAGCGATCCGGAAGAAAATGCCGAGGAAAAAGCACCCAGGCCGTGCGGCCGGCAAGCTGTCGCGGCGTGGTGAGCGGGTTTGACCATCGTTGACGGAAAAGCGCCGGACGGCAAAAAGAACGGCGTGAATAATTCGGGGTGACGGCGAATGCGCTTTAGCCGGAATCACCAATATTTCATGCGCCGCGATTTACAGTGTCGATAATTGAACGTTCGGGAGCATTATTCATGTCAATGAAACAAATTCGGGCGGCGTTGCTGGGAATGTGCATGGCAATGCTGGTGCCGGCGAGTCACGCGCAGGTGACATATTCGACCGACTGGCTCGCGAACACGTACGGCACGCTGGCCCAGCACGTGGGCAATGCCGCGCGCTCGATGTGGGTCGCGCCCGAGGGCGTGATCTACACGTCGTCGCGCTGGGACGAGAACGCGGGCGGCGTCGCGCTCTACCAGAACGGTCAGCCGATGGGCACGATCGGCATCCACGACGAATTCCAGGGCGGCGCGATTACCGGCAACGCGACGTCGATCTTCGTCGCGCTGGGCTACAACCGCAACTTCGGCAGCGGCTCGGTGGGTCGCTACGATCGCAGTACGAACAAACGCGACCTGCGTATCCCGGTCAGCACATGGACGGGCCTCCCGAACCCGGACGTGATCACCGGCCTCGCGACGGCCGGCAACCTGTTGTATGCGAGCGATTTCTACGGCAACCGCGTGCGTGTCTACACGACCGATGGCGTCTGGCAGCGCGACATCGCCGTGACCGGGCCCGGCGCGCTGGCGCTCGATGCGGCGGGCAACCTGTGGGTCGCCCGCATGAGCGCGGGCGTGGTCGCGCAGTACAGCGCGACCGGCACGCTGCTGAACACGATCCAGATGGCGGCCGGCGCGCGGCCGTCGGCGCTGTATTTCGACGCGTCGACAGGACAGTTGCTGGTGGGCGACCAGGGTCCGGACATGAACATCAAGCTCTACAGCCTCGCCGGGGTGCCGCAGCAGATCGGCACGTTCGGCGTGCAGGGCGGCTATCTCGACACGACCTCGGGCATCAAGGGGCAGGTCGGCGACAAGCGCTTCACGCGCGTGGTCGGCATCGGCAAGGATTCGGGCGGGAACCTGTACGTGCTCAACAACGCGTGGGGCGGCGGCTGGGATCTCGGGCGCAACGGCAGCACCGATCTTCATTCGTACAGCCCGACGGGCGTGCTGCAATGGAAGCTGCAGGCGCTGAACTTCGAGGCGATCGCCGCGCCCGACCCGGCAACCGACGGCGCGTTCTTCTACAGTGGCAACAACGTCTATACGGGCTCGGCGGGCGGCACGTTCGTCGCGAACACGGTCGATCCGTTCACCTATCCGAAGGACCCGCGCCTCGACATGAACGACTACCAGCGCGGCCAGCACTTCGGCCAGCTCGTGATGGTGGGCGGCAACCGGATTCTCGTCGCGTCGGGCCAGAACCCCGGCAACTTCAATTTCTACTACTTCACGCCGGCGACCGGCTACATAGCGAACCCGGCCGGCTCGCTGCCTGGCAAGCCGTTCAACACGACGTTGCAGGTCACGACCGGTTTCGACATCGACGGCAACGGCGACGTGTGGGCCGGGCTGAACGGCTCCAATGCGATTACCCGCTACCCGATGACGGGCTTCGATGCGAACGGCAAGCCGTCATGGGGCAAGCCGGTGACGACGCCCGTGCCGAGCACCGTGGCGCCGACCACGCGGATCATCTACCAGGCGGACAGCGACACGATGATCCTCGCACAGGGCCTCGCGAACAACTGGGACTGGACCGCGATGAACGGGCACATCGAGGTCTATCACGGCTGGAAGAACGGCAACACGACCGCGCCGAACCCGGTGATCAATTTGACCAGCGCGAACCCGAAGTCGATCGCGGCGGCGGGCCACTACCTGTTCGTCGGCTACGTGCACACCGTGCCGAACGTCGACGTGTTCGACCTCAACACGGGCGCGCTCGTGACGACGCTGACCAACTCGAACGCGCCGGCGATGGACGTCGGCAACGATGTCGACTCGATGTACGGGATCCGCGCGTACCTGCGCTCGACCGGCGAATACGTGATCACGAAGGACAACTACAACGGCACGAGCATGATCGTGTATCGCTGGCATCCGTGAACGTGCAGGCCGTGCGGGCCGGATGGCCGGCACGGCGCCTGCGTCACGGCGCGCCGAGCACGCGCCCGTTCACGCTGAGTCCGTACATCGAATCGGGCGAATCGTGGAACTTCGCGCGCGTGTCCTGCACCGAGCCCGTGAAGCGCGGGTCCTGCGGACGTTCGTGGCTGTCCATGAAGGTTGCGACGTCCCACGCCTCCTGATCGGTCAGCGTGCCGCCGAGCCCGAGCGGCATGTTGGCCTTGATGAAGCCGGCCGCATTGCGGATGTCGCCCATCCCCGCCCCCCAGTTGAACGACCGCACGCCCCACAGCGCCGGGAAGACGGCCTTGCCGCCGCTCGACTGCCCCTGGCCGTCCGCGCCGTGGCACAGCGCGCAGTGCTGCGTGTAGACGGCGGCGCCGCGCGCATAGTCGGCCTTCTGCGCGGGCGGCGGCAGTTTCAGGAAACCCTGCCCCGGCAGCTTCGTCCCGACCGGCGCGCCCTTCGCGAGCCAGTACGAATAGGTTTCGAGCGCAACGAGGATCGGGTCGCCGGCCGGCGGCGCCTTGCCGTTCATGCTGTAGCGGAAGCATCCCTGCAGGCGCTCGGCGAACGTGTTCACGTGGCCATTCTTGCTGCGATACGCCGGATACAGCAGGTACGCGGCCCACATCGGGCTCGAATCGGGCCGGCGGCCCGCGTCGAGGTGGCAGCTCGCGCAGGTCAGCTTGTTGCCGACGTACTTGCCCGCGAACTCGGGCGTGTGCAGGAAGATCTGCTCGCCGAGCTTCACGGTCTTGCCGAACTCGTCGGCGGGTATCGCGGATTCGGCGGGCGGCGCGAACGGCCTGGCGGCAGTCGCTACTGAGGCAGGCGCGGGTGCGGAAGCGACGGCCGGTGCGTCCTGCGGGGCGGCCGCGCACGCGAGCGCGGGCATCCAGGCCGCGCCGAGCAGGGCCGCGCGGACGCGGCGGATCAGCGTCGTGCGGTCGATCATTGCTTGTCTCCCTGCGCGGCGCCGCCGCGCGCGTAATAGGCGGCTACCGCGTCGATGTCGGCGTCGGACAGCTTGCCGGCGATCGCCGGCATCAACGCCATCGGCCCGGGCGGGCGCGTGCCGTGTTTCCAGCCGTTCAACTGGCCGGCGATGTAGGCGGCAGGCTGGCCCGCGAGCGGTGGAAACGCGGTGCCCACGCCGAGGCCGCCGGGGCCGTGGCACTGGGCGCACGCGGGCAGACCTTGCGACCAGCGGCCGCGCGTCGCGAGCCACGCGCCGGTGTTCGCCGGATCGATCGACGTGTCGTTGGCGGCGACGATGCCGGCCGGTGCGGGCAGGCTCGCGAAGTATGCGGATACCGCGTCGCGCTCGTGCGGTGTCAGCATTTTCGAGAGCGGCTGCATGACCGGGTTCTGGCGGCTACCGTCCGCAAACGCGGCAAGCTGCGCGGACAGATACGCGGCGTGGGTGCCCGCGAGGCGCGGGAAGCCGGCCGCCGTGTTGCCTTCGCCCTGGCTGCCGTGGCAGCCGATGCACGCGGCGACGCCCGCCGTCGTGCCGTGTGTCGCGATCGTCTTGCCGAGCGTCGCGTCGTCCGCGCGCGCGTGGCCGGCCAGCAGCGCCGCCGCCGCCAGCAGCCGCGCGAACCGGCGTCGCGGTGTGTCCACCGTATCGTTCACGTGTCCCCTCCTTGTTGTCGTTCGCGGGCGCACCGCCGGACTGCCGGCGCGGCCGCGCGGCCGCGCGGTCAGCCCGCGTCGGGCTGCTTCTGCTCCGGTGCGAGATTCTGCGCCGGTGTCGCCGCATCGTATCGGCCAAAGCCGTAGCGCTGGAAAATCCGGAACGCCTCCGGCGACCGGATGAACGCGAGCCAGGCGCGGGCGGCTTCCGGATGCGGCGCGTCCTTCACCATCGCCCCCGCATAGATTGCCGTCGTATTCTGCTCGGCCGGAATGTCGATGTGCATCAGCGGATGCCCGACCTGTTCCTGGAACGCCGCTTCGGATTGCCACAGCACGCCCGCGTCCGCGCGACCCTGCATCAGGAACAGCGCGGTTTCCCGATGGTGGATGTGCGTGAGCTCGGTCGTGCCGGTGCGCACCTTGTCGTCGTAGACGGTACGTGCGAGCGTGTCGCCGCCGGCCTTCACGAGCGACGCGCGGATCTGCCGCGCGACACCTTCGAAGGCCGGATTGGGCATCGCAAGCTGCACGTCCGGCCGCGCGAGGTCGCTCAGCGACGCGATCCGCTTCGGATTGCCGGCGCGCACCATGATCGTCAGCTGGTTCGTCACATAGGGCACGGCCGGCCCGGTGAGCGTGCCGTCCGCGATCAGCCCGTTGATCTTGCCGAGCCCCGCGAAATACGCATCGGGCTTGACCGTCCACGTCATGTTGCCGACGGTGATCGTGCCGCCTGCCTGGATCTGCTTCACGAGCAGGCCGGGCGGGATCGTTTCCCAGTAGATGCGGCCGCGGTATTCGGGATGGTCTTCCTCGAACTTCGCGACGAGCGGCGCCATCGCGAAGAAGTAGTTGCCGCCGACGAACAGCACGAGCTTCGGCGCAGTGAGGTCGCCGTGGAAATCGGCGAGCACATCGACCTGCGGCACCGTGAATTCGAGGCCACGGTGCGCCGCGTCGTTGTTGCGGCCGTCCTGCCAGGGCGGAAAGACGGTCTCGGCGGGGCCGGTGGGCGCGGCGAGCGACAGCACCGATGCGCAGCACAGCCACGCGGCCAGCACGGCGCGCAGCGCGCGCCGACGACGGCGCGATGGCGATGGCGGTTGCAGGGGGATCGATGTCATCGCGAGGCTCATTTTGCGTACGTGAAGCCGGCCTGCTGCAGTTCGGGCAGCGTGCCGACCGCGCCCGGCGTGACGATGGCCGACGGGATCACCTGGTTGGTCAGGTCGGCCGCAAGCGCATCGAGCGGCAGCTTGTCGGGATTCGCGTTCGCACCGTCGAGGCGTTCCGCGAGTTCCCAGATCGCGTTGTGGCACGACAGGAACACGACACCGCGCTGCTGCAGCGCGGCGACGCTGTTGTCGTGCGACGAGAACGCGCCGTCGGGCAACTCGTGGTCTTGCGCGCCCTTCGATTGCGCGGGCTTCGCGTCGAGCAGCGTGTTGGTCGGGAACGCGGCGCCTGCGAATTTCGCGAGGCCGTATTTGTCCCACGCAGCCTGGTCGAACAGCGCGAGATGCGCGCTGCCGTGCGTGGCCGATACGACGAGGAAATCCGGATGGCGGTACGACCAGATCTGCGCGTTCAGCGAATTGCGCATCAGGTTCAGCCACGGGCCGCCGAGCTCGGTGTTGTCCCACACCTGCTTCGGGCCGCCGCGGTAGCCGGTCACTTCGGCGAGTGCCGCGTGATCCCACTGGTCGGGGCGTTCGAGGATCATCGGCACCGTCTTGAAGTCACGCCGTCGCGGTGCGGCCGCGAGGCGGCGTGTGAGGTCGGCGAGGTGCGTGGCGCCGCCGGGCAGCAGCGCGCCGGCTTCGGGCGCGGCGGCGTGAGCGGGGCGCGCGGCGGCGAGCAGCGCGGTGCCGGCCGCGAGGCCGAGTGTCTTGAGCGCGCCACGGCGCGCATGCCGGTCGGACATGGCTTATCTCCCGGAATTGTTTTCGTGGGGGCGTGTCGCGTTGCCGTACGACGATGCGGCGTCGCGAGTGTGTAGCCAGTCTAGCGGCGCGCGCTCGATGCGGAAAATCGCGATATCGGATGGGAGATATTCGAGGGTCTGATGATTCGGGGGAGGGCGGGGGCGGAGGGATCGCCGCAACGACCGTCGGGGCGAGTGTTGCATCCGACCTTCTTCGAAGCGCCGGGTCGTTGGGGGGCATCCCGAAGACGGTTCCGGTTTCGGTCGGTGAATTGACCGGAACATTGATATGGATGACTGATTATGTGGAGTAGGGAGTCGGGGGCGGCTTGTATAATTGCTCCCCGTCGAATGCACACATGCTTTACCGAGAGAGAACGTTAACCATGAACTGGGACGATGCACGCGTTTTTCTGGCAGTTCATCGCGCCGGGACGCTGCGCGAGGCCGCAGTCGTGCTCGATGTCGATCAGGCCACCGTCGGGCGACGCCTGACGGCGCTGGAGAAAGCGCTGGGCGCGAAGCTGTTTCTCAAGACGTCGTCCGGCTATGTCGTGACGCCGATCGGCGAGCATTCGCTGCAGGCCGCGGAAGCGATGGAGCAAGCGGCGAGTGACTTCGAGCGGCGCGTCCACGGCTCGGACGACCGGCTCGAAGGCGAGGTTCGGGTGACGACGACCGATTCGCTGGCGATGGATTTCGTCATTCCCGCGATCCGGGTGTTGCGACGGACATGCCCCGCGATACACGTGATCCTGACGACGTCCGTGCAGGTGCTGAACCTGACCCGGCGCGATGCGGATCTCGCGATTCGAACCGTGATTGATCCGCATTAGGAATCCTGGACCGATTCGAGAGTGAGTTTTGCGGCAAACTTGACCCTGAACCAGAAGGAGGTTTGCCATGAAACGCAAGCGCTTTTCGATCGAACAGATTGTGGCCGTGCTCAAGCAGGCAGAGTTGGGCATGCCGGTGGCCGATGTGATCCGGCAGGTCGGTATTTCGGAACAGACGTTCTATCGGTGGAAGAAGCAATACGCCGGCATGCAGTCAGATCAGGTACGCGAGCTCAAGCAGTTGCAGGACGAGAACGCGCGGCTCAAGAAGCTGGTTGCTGAACTGAGCCTGGACAAGGCCATCCTGCAGGACGTTGCATCAAAAAAGTGGCCCGGCCCGCGCTGAGGAGAGACGTGGTGGATTACGTGGTAAGCCACTACGGATTGACGATGAGGCGGGCCTGTCGGCTCGTGAAGCAACCGCGCAGCGTTCAGTACTACAGAAGCGTCAAGGATCCTCGTCCAGAGCTGCGTGCCCATACGCGTGTGCGCTACGGCTATCGGCGACGGTTCCTCATACTTCGGCGTCCCCGTCAGCACCACCATCACGCGCAGCAGGTTGTCCGTCCCGCGCTGGCTACGCATCAGGTTGAAAATGGACTTACACCTGGCTGGACTTAAAAAGACACATTCAGCAGAGAAACTTACCCCAGAATGAATCTAACGCATCTTTCGCATCCCCTTCACCGTAGACTTCATGCATGAACTTTAGAACCTTTGCAACCGCCCGCATCTTCGCTCCTCCTAATGAACTAATCTGATAAAAATCATCCATGATCGCATACGTTTTTAGCCTTCCAGGTAATCCCTGGGATATTACATCCCCTTCGTAATACTGCTCACACGCAATCAATAGGTACGCCGGTAGATAGTAATTTCTACCCGCTGGCGACATAAATGAGAGGCAGGCGGATCCATCGCCCACATAATCCTTCTCAAGAGATTCCAGTGTTATATTTCGCCAATTTTTCCCCGCGAAGAAATTCATGATTTGTACCGGCTCAAGATAATGAGAATTGATCAAATCACTCGCCTTGGGCGGCTGCTCCATACCGAAACATTTTTCAATATCAAATCGTAATTTCCGTAATTCGTCAGCTAGCGAATCTGTTTTTCGCATCTCGCGACTCCCTCCCAGGCTTTAATGGCTTCATCTCTGTGATTTTGATCTCCGCCAGCATAGCAACGATTATTTATTGAGTCGCGCGCCATTGCACATTGTCTGTTGACCTCTCTAAAAATCATTGCTTGCATGGGGTCTGTGTTTGCGTTACAGGAACGTCGTCCACCCTTGCAGTGACGGTCAACTTCATCCTGCATACGCTTCTGGTCTCTCGGAGAGCAGTTGCCGGGTGGTTTCATGGTTTCTGCCATTGCGCTTACTTTTCGACCCGCTTTGTCTCGAATATCATTGTCTGATATCGCTGTATCACCGGGGGTACTCAATATCGCCGTAACTGCTACGCCGCCCACCAATGTTCCAATCAGCGCGCCCGCACCGCAACCAATTGGGCCACCAGCCCAAGCCCCCGCCGCGCAACCAACTGCTGGATTCAATCCCATCGAATCCATGTAAGTGAGCGGATTGCCAAAAGCGTACTCGTACGTATTAAGCCCGCCCATCAACCCAATCGGATCCTGATTGATATACCGCCCCACTTGAGGATCGTAGTACCGATGCCGGTTGTAATGCAGCCCCGACTCATGGTCATGGTACTGCCCCTGGAAGCGGATGGGATTGGCGAACTGAGCCTTCCCTGACGCCTTCCTGATCGCCTCCTGCGCAACACCCCACGCGCGGTACTCCGCACTCCACGCAATCTCGCTGTGCTCG